>DASSQL010000210.1:0-17162 GCA_035702525.1 Ornithinibacter sp.
GAAGTACAGCGGGCGCTTGGTGCGGGCGGCGAGCAGGGCGCCGGCGAAGCCGTTGGTGGAGTCCCGGCCGTCGGCCAGGTAGGCGGTGCCCGGCGCCATCGCCGGCCAGGCCAGGGCGTTGACCCGCGCGGTCACGGCGAACGGGTCCGACCCGGAGGCGCGCACGACGTTGGCCGACCCCACGATCGCCTTCAGGTCGGCCTCGATGCCGGCGGAGACCGAGGAGCCCGAGCCGACGACGGTGACCGAGGTGACGCCGAGGTCGCGCAGCAGGTCGGCGTTGGCGGGCGGGAGGTCGCCGAGGGTGCCGTCCAGGACGATGACGGGGGAGCGGTGGGCGCCGGCCGCGGTGGCGCCGGCGACGGCATCCGTGGCCCGCTGGCTGGTGACGACCCAGGCCTTCGTGGCGGACCCGAACGCCCACCGGTTGAGGGCCTGCGAGGTGCGGCCGGGGCCGGTGGTGCCGACCCGCTGCACGACCGGGGCGTAGCGGATGGCGGCGTGGGCGACCGCGGTGGCGATCACCGTGGTGTCGCCGACCAGGACCACCCGCGCCGGGTTGAGCCGGTCGAGCTCGGCGGCGGTCGACGCGGGGAGCGCGTCGGGCGCGGTGAGCAGTACCGACCCGCCCGTGGCGGCGGCCGCGGGGATCGCCCCGTAGCCGGCGGTGCGCGACCGGTCGGACACCAGGATGACGACCGGCGCGGTCGAGCCCGTGGGGAACGCCTTGCGGGACGCGGCGACGGAGACCGCGTAGCGGTCGGCCCCGCTGACCCGGCTCAGCGTCGGGGCCGCCACGGCGGGCAGCGCCACGGTGGCCGGCGCCGCTGCGGGCACGGCACGGGCCGGTTCGGGGGCGGCGGCGACGGGCGCCGGGGCCAGCGCGACGCCCACGACGGTGGCCGCGAGGGCGACGGCGGTGAGCGTGCGGGAGCGGGGTCGGGGAGCGGTCACCCTCGTGATGGTAGGCACCCGCGGCCGGCGGCGCGCGGCAGCGCCGGTCAGTAGGTGGGCGCGGCCGGCCGGCCGAGGAACTCCTCGTAGGTGTGCCAGCCGCCGTCGTGGTAGGCCCGGGCGAGGGACTGGCCCACGTAGCGGAAGTGCCAGGGCTCGAAGCCGACGCCGGTGGTCGAGGTGTGGCCGCGTTCGTAGCGCAGGATGAAGCCGTGGCGCCAGGAGTTGCGGGCGAGCCATGCCCCCTGCGGCGTCTCGTCGATGCAGTCGTTGATCGTGCAGCTCGACCGGCCGATCGGCAGCAGGTCGACGGTCAGGCCGGTCTGGTGCTCGCTGTACCCGGGGCGCAGGTACCAGGTGTCGGCCCAGACCCGGCCGCGGCGGGCGAGCCACTTGTCGTACAAGGCGTCCTGGGTCGCCAGCGACCGGTAGGCGGTGTCGATGCCCACGGGCCCGGCCCCGGCCCGCACCGAGGCGGCGGCCATGGCTGCCAGGGCCTTCGCCGCGTCGGCGCGCAGCTCGTGGCCGCCGGCGTGCTCCATCGCCGGCACCCGCAGGTCGGCGGGTTCGAAGGCACGCGGTGACAGGCCGTTGCGCTTGTTGACGAGCACCCAGGTGCTGGTCGGGTCGTCGATGCTGCGGCAGGCCACGAGGTCGTCGACCAGGCTGCGCACCGAGCTCTCCCCGCCCAGGACCGTGACCCGGGAGACCGTGGCCGCGAGCACCCCGGCGCGGGACGGTTGCGGCAGGCAGTAGGGGCGGGCCCAGTAGAGAGGCGCTCCGGCGCGGCCCGCCAGGAACGCCCCGGTGAACGCGTCGGTCGGCCGGTCGGCGTTGGCGACGAAGGCCGCGGCGGCGGTGGCCCGCCCCCACGAGAGCCGGTGCACCCGTGCCGCGAGCGCAGCGCGGTCCTCGGCCTCGGCCCGCGCGACGGCCCCCGCGCCGACCGCGTCCTCGACGGCGGACGCGACGCCCGACGACACCGCCCGGCGGTCACCCACGACGGTGGCGCCCCGCACGCCGAGGTCGGTGAGCAGGTCGGCATCCGCGGCGGGCAGGGCGCGAGCATCCCCGTCGACGACGACCAGCGGGGCCCGCCGGGCAGCGGCGGCGGCCGCCGCAACGGCCAGGTCGGTGGGGCGGCCCCGGTCGGCCACCCAGGCGGCGGATGCCGTCGCGAAGGCTCCCCGGTTCAGCGCACGGGCGGCGCGGACGGGGTCACGCTCGTCGACCCGGGTCACCGGGGCCACCCGGCGCGCCGCGGTCACGACCCGCTCGGCCACCGCCGAGCGCGGCCCGACGACGACGATCTCGGCCGGGTCGAGCCGCTCGAGCTCGTCCGAGGTGGCACCCGGCAGCCGGTCCGCGCGGGTCAGCAGCACGACCCCGTCCCGGGCCGCAGCTGCCGGGACGGCGGCCCAGCCCAGGTCGAGGGCGTCGTCGGCGACCAGGTAGACCACCGGGACGCGCGCGCCGGTGCGGACGCTCGCCCGGCTGGCGGCCACGGAGAGCGCATGGCGGTCGTCGGCCCGCAGCCGGCGCACCGCCGGCTCGGTGCCGGCCGCGCGCTCCGGCGGCGCGGCGGTGGGGGTGACCGACGGGGTCGGTGAGGGCGTCGTGGATGCCGGCCCAGCCGAGGTCGACGGCGCGGGGCGGGTCGGGGCCGCCGCGTCGGGCGCCGGGTCCGAGCGCGACCGGTCGAGCAGCACCAGGCCGCCGCCGGCGACGCACACCGCGGCCACCACCCCCGCGACGGCAGCCGTCGCGCGACGGCTCCCGAAGCGACCGGTCGGGCGGGGCGCTGGCATCCGACCAGCATCCCCGATCTCCCGGACCAGCGCACCAGCCGGTGGTGCCGGCCCCCGGCCACGGCTGGGATACTGGGGGCATGAGCACCCAGCCCATGCGCCCGGGCCTGCGCGCCACCCTCTCGCTCGAGTACCCCATGTCGCTGGGGGTCTACGACTCCTACGACGACGCCCAGCGGGCCGTCGACTACCTCTCGGACCACGAGTTCCCGGTGCAGGACGTGCTCATCGTGGGCACCGACCTCAAGCAGCTCGAGCGGGTCACCGGCCGGCTCACCCGGGGCCGCGTGATCAGCGGCGGCGCCCTGTCCGGCGCCTGGTTCGGGCTGCTCATCGGCACGATCTTCGCGCTGTTCGAGCCGGGTGGCTTCAACATCCTCAGTGTCGTGGCGACGATGGCCTTCGGCGCCGTGTTCGGCGTCATCTGGACGGCCGTGGTCTACCGGGTCACCAGCGGTGGGCAGCGCGACTTCACCTCGGTGAGCCTGGTCGTCGCCGCCAAGTACGAGCTGCTCTGCGAGCACAAGCACGCGCAGCGCGGTCGCGAGATGCTCGTCGAGATGGACCCGATGCGTGCGGCCGAGCAGGAGGTGCGCCGGGCCCGCGAGGCCGAGCAGGCCCGGGCCGCGCAGCAGGCGCCGGTGCGTCCGCAGCCGTGGGAGCAGCCCCAGCAGCCCCAGCAGTCACAGCAGTCACAGCAGCAGCCCCCACCGCCGGTCGGCTGAGGCCCGTCGCGCCGGGCGGGTGCGCGTGGGGGCCCGGATTGGCCACTGACAGGTGGGGCCTGCAAGGAGCACACTGCTTGGGGTAACCGGCGGGGGACGACCTGGTGCCCGCCGGGATCGGAGCCCCCGTGACCGAGCCACGTGACGACCGCAGCAGCACCGGAGCTGCCGCCGAGGCGGACGACCCGGCCTACCTCGCTGCGCGCCTGGCCGAGGCCCAGGACCAGCTGGCAGCGACCCGAGAGATCCTCTCGGTCCTCGCGCGGGCCGCCACGTCGGAGGACGACGTGTTCGAGGCCATCGTCGAGCACGCCTGCCGGCTCTGCCGGGCCCAGGTGGCCGCGATCAACATCGCCGACGGGGACGCGTACCGGCTGGTGCGCTTCAAGGGGCACAGCCCGGAGTACGCCGCGTACGCCGCGGAGCACCCTGTCCCTCGGAACCGTGGAACGCTCATCGGTCGCGTGGCACTGGACCGCAGGACCCAGCAGATCGCCGATGTCCTGGCCGATCCCGAGTACAACCTGCCCGAGTTCCAGCGACGGGGAGGCTACCGCTCCATCATCGGGGCGCCGATGCTCGTCGACGACGAGGTGGTCGGCGTGCTGTCCGTGTGGCGGACCACCGTTGAGCCGTTCGACGAGCACACGCGCACCCTGCTGACGACCTTCGCCGAGCAGGCGGCGCTGGCCCTGCGCAACGTCGAGCTGTCCTCGGCGCTCCAGGCGCGGTCGGGCCAGCTCGCGAGCAAGGTCGACGAGATGGAGGCCCTGGCGGAGGTCGGGCAGGCCATCAGCTCGACCCTCGACCCGGACGAGGTGCTGGCGACCATCGTCGAGCACGCGGTCGAGCTGTCCTCCGCCGACGGCGGGTCGCTGATGGAGTACGACGAGGAGAGCCGGCTGTTCCGGGTGCGCACGACCTACGGCACGAGCGACGACGTCCGCGAGCGGCTCAAGACGGTGCGCATCCACGTCGACGAGTCGTTCGTCGGCCGAGCCGCGACCTCGGGGCTGCCCGTGCAGGTGGCCGACCTGTCCGACATCGAGCTCGACCCGCACCTGCAGCTGCTGTTCGACGGTGGCTGGCGGTCGCTCGTCGTGATCCCGCTCGTGCGGCCCGACCGGATCGTGGGGGCGCTGGTCGTGCGGCGGCTCACCCCGGGCGCCTTCAGCGACGAGACGTGCGACCTGCTCACCGCCTTCGCCAGCCAGTCGGCCATCGCGTTGACCAACGCGCGCCTCTACCAGCAGCTCGAGCTCCAGAGCCGCGAGCTCGCCACGACGAGCCAGCACAAGTCCGACTTCCTCGCGAGCATGTCGCACGAGCTGCGCACCCCGCTCAACGCGGTGATCGGCTTCTCCGAGGTGCTGCTCGAGCGGATGTTCGGCGACCTCAACGAGCGCCAGGCCGACTACGTGCAGGACATCCTGGATGCCGGGCGGCACCTCCTCGCGCTCCTCAACGACGTGCTCGACCTGTCGAAGGTGGAGGCGGGCCGCATGGACCTGGACGTCACGACCTTCCCGGCGGGAGACGCGATCCAGAGCGTGCTCGCGCTGGTGCGTGAGCGCGCGGTCCAGCGCGGCGTGGAGCTCCGCTTCGATGACACGGACGTGCCGACCCACATCACGGCCGACGAGCTGCGGCTCAAGCAGGTCCTACTCAACCTCATCGGCAACGCCGTCAAGTTCACCCCCGAGGGGGGGAGCGTCACGGTGCGGGCCTGGACCGGCGGTCCCGAGGTGATCATCACCGTCACGGACACGGGCATCGGCATCGCCGAGTCCGACCGCTTGCGCATCTTCGACTCCTTCCAGCAAGGCACGCGGTCGGCGTCGAGCTCGGAGGGGACCGGCCTGGGCCTGACCCTCACCCGGCGGATCGTCGAGCTGCACGGGGGCCGGATGTGGCTCGAGAGCGAGGTCGGGCTGGGCAGCACCTTCGGCCTCGCCCTGCCGCGGCCGGCCCAGCGCGCCGGGCCCGACCGTGGCTGGCGCGAGCCCGCGGTCGACGACGCCCGCCGGGCCGTCGTCGTCATCGAGGACGATCCCAGCTCCGCGGAGCTCGTCGCGGTGCACCTCGCGGCTGCCGGCCTGCGGCCGGTCCACGTGCCCACGGGCGAGGAGGGCCTCGCGGCGATCAGGGCACTTCGCCCCACGGCCGTCGTCCTGGACATCCACCTGCCCGGCATGGACGGCTGGGACGTGCTCAGCGTGATCAAGGGCGACCCGCAGATCGCGGACACCCCGGTCGTCATCGTGACCGTGCTGCCGGAACGGGGCCGCGGCTTCGCGCTCGGGGCGTCCGACTACCTCGTCAAGCCGGTGTCGAAGGAGGGCCTGCTCGGGGCCGTCTGGCGCGCGGTCGCCGAGCGGGTGGACCACGCGAGCTCACGACGCGACATCGTGGTCATCGACGACGACCCGGCCGCGCTCGAGCTGGTCCGCGCCACCCTGGAGCCCCATGGCTGGACCGTGTCGACGTGCAGCGGGGGCGCCGAGGCCATCTCCGTCATCCGCCAGCTGCTCCCGTCGGTCGTCCTCGTCGACCTGCTCATGCCCGACATCGACGGGTTCGCCGTCATCGACGCGCTCCATGCGGACACCCGCACGGCCTCGATCCCGGTCGTCGTCCTCACCTCGAAGTCGCTGACGGCGCAGGACCGCCGCCGGCTCCAGGGGCGCATCGAGTTCGTGGCGTCCAAGGGCGAGCTGGACCTCAGCTGGCTCGCCGACCGGTTGATCCAGGTGGCCGCCAGCAGTGGCGCCGGGGGGGCCGGGTCATGAGGACGCTGTCGGTGCTGCTGGTCGAGGACAACCCGCGCAACCTCAAGCTGGCCCGCGACGTGCTCGAGCACGCCGGCTTCGCGGTGACCACCGTGACGTCGGGGGAGGAGGCCCTGCCCGCGGCCCGCGCGGCGGTGCCGGACGTCATCCTGATGGACCTCCAGCTGCCCGGCATCGACGGGCACGCCGCGCTGTCGCGGCTGCGCGCCGACCCGCTGACCGCCGGCATCCCGGTCGTGGCCGTCAGCGCGTTCGCGATGCAGGCCGACCGCGACCGCGCGCTCGGCTCCGGCTTCGACGGCTACCTGATGAAGCCGATCAGCGTGCGCGACTTCCCCGACCAGGTGCGCGGTCACGCCCGCGGGGCCGGGGGTGCACCGTGACCGACGACGCCCGGGTGCTCGTCGTCGACGACCTGCCGCAGAACCTCCGCCTCCTCGAGGCGGTGCTGTCGCCGCACGGGTTCACCGTGGTCTGCGCGGCGTCCGGCGAAGAGGCGCTCGCGCTGCTCGCCCAGCAGCTGCCGGACATCGTGCTGCTCGACATCATGATGCCGGGGATGGACGGCTACGAGACCTGCCGCCGGATCCGCGAGGAGCCCACGACGTCGTTCGTCCCCGTGGTCATGGTCACGGCCAGCGGTGACGCCGAGAAGGTCCGCGCCATCGAGGCCGGGGCCGACGACTTCATCACCAAGCCGCTCAACCGGGCCGAGCTGCTGGCCCGGGTGCGCTCGCTCGTGCGGGTCAAGCGCTACCACGACACCGTCACCGCCCAGGCGGCCGCGCTGGCCGAGCTGAACCAGCACCTGGAGGAGCGCGTCGACGCCCAGGTCGCCGAGCTCGACCGGCTGGGCCGGCTGCGCCGCTTCCTGTCACCGCAGATCGCCCAGATCGTGGTCGACACCGGCGACGAGTCGTTCCTGCGCAGCCACCGCCGCGAGATCGTCTCGGTGTTCACCGACCTGCGCGGCTTCACCGCGTTCGCCGAGAGCGGCGAGCCGGAGGAGACCATGGAGGTGCTGGCGGAGTACCACCTGGCGCTCGGCGAGCTGGTGTTCGCGTACGAGGGCACCCTCGAGCACTTCGCCGGCGACGGCCTGCTCGTCTTCTTCAACGACCCCGTCCCCTGCCCGGACGCCCCGGACCGTGCGGTGCGGATGGCGGTCGACATGCGGGCCAGGGTGGCCGGGCTGGCGCAGGGGTGGCGGCGCAAGGGGTACGACCTGGGCTTCGGGGTGGGCATCGCCCAGGGGTACGCCACGCTCGGTCGGGTCGGGTTCCCCGGCCGCTACGACTACGCGGCGATCGGCACGGTGACCAACCTGGCCGCTCGGCTGTGCGCGATGGCCGGCCCCGACCAGATCCTCGTCTCCCAGCGGGTGCGGCACGGGATCGTCGGTCCGGTCGACTGCCGCGAGGTGGGCCCCCTGGACCTCAAGGGCTTCAGCCGGCCGGTGGAGGCGCACGAGGTCATCGCCCTGCAGCAGGAAGGGGTGTCGTGATGAGCGACCCGGCCCTGGACGGACCCACCCTCGACGAGCTCGACGAGGACGGCCGCAACGCGGTCTTCGACCGGCTCCAGGCGCAGATGCCGGAGGTGTGGACCGCGATGCGGCGCGACGAGGCGCGCGAGTCGGTGGTCGTGGTGCCGTCGATGACCCTCGACCGGGTGGTGGCGAACGCCGGCGGGATGAGCCAGGCCCTGGAGGAGCGCTTCTTGTTCTTCCTGCTGCTGCTGCGCCAGCCCCGGCTGCGGATGGTCTACGTCACCTCGCAGCCGATCAACCCGCTGATCATCGACTACTACCTCTCGCTGCTCCCCGGCGTGATCCCCGGCCACGCGCGGTCGCGGCTGTCCCTGGTCTCGGTCGACGACTCCGGCCCCGAGCCGCTCGTCGCGAAGATCTTGGCCCGCCCCCGCCTGATCGCCCGGATCCGCGACCTCGTGCCGGAGCGCTCGCTGTCGCACCTGGTGCCGTACAACACCACCTCCCTCGAGCGCGACCTCGCCCTGCTGCTCGGCATCCCGATGTACGGCGCCGACCCGCGGCTCTTCCCGCTCGGCACGAAGACCGGGTGCCGGCGGCTCTTCGCGCGCGCCGGGGTCCGGTTCCCGGCGGGCGTGGAGGACCTGCACTCGCGCGACGACCTCGAGCGGGCGGCGCTGGCCCTACGGGCGCAGCGACCCGGCATCCGGGCGGCGATGGTCAAGCTCAACGAGGGCGTCGCCGGCGCCGGGAACGCGGTGCTCCACCTCGAGGACCTCCCGGAGCCGGGCAGCCCGACCGAGCGGGCGGCGGTGGCCTCGCGGGTCGACGACCTCGAGCTCGAGGACACCCGGGTCGAGGTGGGCGCCTACCTCGCGAAGCTGCAGGAGCGCGGCGGCATCATCGAGGAGCGGGTCGTCGGCGACGAGCTGCGCAGCCCCAGCGTGCAGATGCGGGTCACCCCGCTCGGCGAGGTCGAGGTGCTCTCGACCCACGACCAGGTGCTCGGCGGCCCGAGCGGGCAGTCCTACCTGGGCTGCCGGTTCCCCGCCGACCCCGGGTACGCGAGCCTGATCACGCAGGACGCCCTGCGGGTCGGCGAGCTGCTGGCGGCCGAGGGCGTGCTGGGCCGGTTCGCCGTCGACTTCGTCACCGTGCGGCGCGGCGACCGCTGGGAGGCGGACGCCATCGAGGTCAACCTGCGCAAGGGCGGCACCACCCACCCCTTCCTGACCCTTCAGTTCCTCACCGACGGCCGCTACGACGCCGCCGCGGGCCGGTTCGTCACCCCCGCCGGGGAGGAGCGCCACCTCGTGGCGACCGACCACCTCGACCACCCGAGCCTGCGCGGGCTGCGGGTCGAGGACCTCTTCGACCTGCTGGCCCGCACCGGCCTCAGCTTCGACCAGGCCCGGCAGACCGGTGTGGTCTTCCACATGCTCAGCGCGCTGACGACCTTCGGCCGGGTCGGGATGACCGCCATCGGTACCACCCCGGCCGGCGCGCAGGAGCTGTACGACACCGCCGAACGAGCCCTGCTCGACGAGGCCCGGCAGGCCGCGACCCCTCCGTCGCTGCCTGCCTGAGCCGCCGTCAGGGCGCGAGGGCCTCCGCGTGCAGGAGGGCCTCGATCACGGTCTGCCGCCAGGTGCGCTCCTCGTGGCTGGTGCGGCACGAGGCGCCGCCGCAGCCGCACTCCCACACCCAGCGGCCCTGGTCGCGGTGCACGCTCGGGTGGTGGTGCGCGGTGTCTCGGTGGTTCTGGTGGGTTCGATGGGTTCGCATCGTCGGCCTCCTCCCGGTGGGTGTCGGAGTGGTTCTCCGCTCACCACCCACGATCGGCCCGGCAGGCCCAGCGGTCTGTCACCACCGAGCCGCCCACTGTGTGCCACCCGTGACACAGGCGCCCAGGCGTGCTGCACTGGCGGGATGGACTGGGCGCTGCTCGCGGGCCTGCCGGACGCCGACCGGCGGGCCGTGCTGGCCTCGGCGCACCGGCGGCGTTTCGCCCGCGGCGAGGTCGTCTTCCACGAGGCAGACCCCGCCGACACGGTGCACCTCGTCGTCGAGGGCCGGTTCGCCGCGCGGCGCAGCACCCCGGCGGGCGACACCGTGACCTTCTCGATCGTCGGCCCCGGCGACACCTTCGGCGAGATGGCGCTGCTCGGGTCGCAGCCGCGCCGCACGTCCACGGTCGTCGCCCTGGAGCCCGCCGTGACGATGAGCCTGGGGTTCGGTGAGGTCGAGCGGCTCCGGGCCACCCACCCGACGGTGGAGCGGCAGCTCGTGGCGATCCTCGCCCAACGGGTGTCGCGGCTCTCGGACCACCTGCTCGAGGCGCTGCACGTACCCGCCGACGAGCGCATCGTGCGGCGGCTCCTCGAGATCTGCGACCGCTACGTCGCCGTGGAGGGTGCCGCCACCGTGGTCATCCCGCTGACCCAGGACGCCGTGGGCGAGCTGGCGGGGGCGTCCCGGCCGACGACCAACCGGGTGCTGAGGGCGATGGCGGCCGACGGGGTGGTCGCGCTGCACCGCGGTTCGATCGAGGTTCTCGACCGCGAGGCCCTCGCCCGGCGGGCCCGGATCTGAGCGCCGGTACGCTGCGCAGATGAGCGAGCCGGCAGCCCCACCCCAGGTCGAGCCCCTCGAGGGCTCCTACGCGTCCGTGCTGTGCGTCGTCGCGCACCCGGACGACATCGAGTACGGCACCGCCGCCGCCGTCCACCGCTGGGTGGGCGAGGGCGCGACCGTCACGTACTTCCTGCTCACCCGCGGTGAGGCGGGCATCGACACGATGGCCCCCGACGAGGCCGCCCGGGTCCGCGAGGAGGAGGAGCGCGAGAGCGCCCGCCGGGTCGGCGTCGACACCGTCGACTTCGGCGACCACCGCGACGGCGCCATCGAGTACGGCGTGCCGCTGCGTCGCGACATCGCCCGGGCGATCCGCAGGCACCGCCCCGAGCTCGTGGTCGCGCAGACGTGGGGCGAGCGGTTCGGCGGCGGCATGGTCAACCAGGCCGACCACCGCGCGGTCGGGCTGGCCACCCTGGATGCCGTCGCGGACGCCGGCAACCGCTGGCTGCACACCGACCTCGGCGACGAGGGCCTCGAGCCGTGGGGCGGGGTCAGGGCGATCGCCGTGGCCGGCAGCCCCACGCCCACGCACTTCGTCGACGTGTCCGGCGAGCACTTCGAGGCCTCGGTGCACTCGCTCGAGGCGCACGCGGCCTACAACGCGGCGCTGCCGCCGGAGTTCCCGGCACCGCGCCAGCTGCTCGGCATGATCCTCGGCGGTGGCGGCCAGGCCGCCGGTGTCGAGCACGCCGCGCTGTTCGACGTCATCCAGCGCGGCTGACCCGGCCGGTCAGGCGCCCCGGACGCGGGCGATCCAAGCCTCGACGTCGGCCGACGAGCGCGGCATCGCGGCCGAGAGGTTCTCGCAGCCGTCCTCGGTGACCACCACGTCGTCCTCGATGCGAACCCCGGTGCCGCGGAACCGTTCCGGGGCCAGCAGGTCGTCGGCCTTGAAGTAGAGCCCGGGCTCGACGGTGAGCACCATGCCCGGCTCGAGCACGGCATCCATGTACTCCTCGCGGGTGGCGAGGGCGCAGTCGTGCACGTCGAGACCGAGGTGGTGCGAGGTGCCGTGCACCATCCAGCGGCGGTGGTACTGGCCGTGCTCCTTGTCGAGGGTGTCCTCGACCGACACGCCCTCGGGCAGCAGCCCCCACGCGTGCAGGTGCTCGGCGATCACCCGGATCGCGGCGGCGTGCACGTCGGAGAACTTCGCGCCCGGCTTCACGGCCGCGATACCGGCCTCCTGCGCCGCGTACACGGCGTCGTAGACCTCCCGCTGGGCGTCGGTGAAGGTGCCCGAGACGGGCAGGGTGCGAGTGATGTCGGCGGTGTAGAGCGAGTCGACCTCGACGCCGGCGTCGATGAGCACGAGGTCGCCCTCGCGCACCTCGCCGGTGTTCTTGATCCAGTGCAGCGTGTTCGCATGGTTGCCGGCCGCGCAGATCGAGTCGTAGCCGACCCCGTTGCCGCGGTGCCGCGCGTGCAGCCCGAAGGTGCCCTCGAGCCAGCGCTCGCCGCGGCCCTCCTCGACCGCCCGCTGCAGCTCGGCGATCATCGCCTCGAAGCCGTGGTGCGTCGCCGCGACGGCCGCGCGCATCTGCTCGACCTCGTAGTCGTCCTTGCGCATCCGCAGGTGCGAGATGTCGTGCGCCAGCGCGTCGTCGGACTCCTGGAGGGTCTCCTGCGCGGCGCCGTTCTCGACCCGGGCGGCGTCCAGCCGCGCGGTCAGCTCGACGTCGGCGTCGCGCACCAGGCGCACGGTGACCTCACCGGCATCCTTCGCCGCAGCCGCGTCGAGCTCGTCGATGTGGCGTGCGGTCAGCCCGAGCTCGAGCTCGACGTCGGCCAGCGTCGGGCGGGCGCCGACCCAGAACTCGCCGTAGCGGGCGTCGGCGAAGAACTCGTCGCTGTCGCGGTCGGCGAGCGGGCGGAAGTAGAGCACGGCCTCGTGCCCGGATGCCGTGCCGTCGTCGGCCACGACCGGCTCGAGCACGAGCACGGCATCCGGCTCGCGGTCGGCGCCGAGCCCGGTGAGCCAGGCGAACGCCGTGTGCGGGCGGAACACGTAGTCGGTGTCGTTGCTGCGCACCTTCAGGCCACCGGCGGGCACGATCAGCCGCTGCCTCGGGTACGCGGCGCTCAGCACGGCCCGGCGCTCGGCGGCCCGGGCCGCGGCGGGGGCCGGCTCGCTGACCTCACTGCGCCGCGGCGCCCAGCCCTCCTTGACGAAGGCGCGGAACTCGTCGGTCGTCGCGCGGGCCCGGTTGTCTGCCTGCTTCTGCTGCTCGCTCACCCGCCCATGCTGCCACGAGGCCCGGGGTGCACCCGCTGTGGAAGACTTCGACGATGGGTCGGCACAGCGCGACGCGCAGCCACGGCCCCGTCGCGGTGCTCGCGACGGCCGCCGTGATCGGCTCCGCCGGCCTCGCCTGGGCGGTCGGCGGCGGTGGCCCGACCACCCCCGAGGCTCCGGACGTCACCACCTCGGCCCCGACGACGACCACCCGCGGCGGAGCGGCGCCCACGCCCACCCGAACCGCCACCCCGGCGCCCGTCGTGGTGGTCGTGCCCGCACCCACCAGGACCACCACGTCGACGTCGGCCCGGACGGATGTCGACACCGCGACCCGCACGCCCGTGCCGGCACCCGCCCCCACGGCCACCGCGCTGCCGGTGCCCACCCGCACCAAGCCGGGCCGGGGTGTGGTGCCGACTCCGCACCCCACGAAGACGCACAAGTAGCCGACTCGCGGGCGTCACCTGCCGGTTTGCGGTGCCCCCGGCGCCCTTGCGAGACTGAATCGATGGGTAGGCACCGCAGACCGCATCGCAGGGGGCCCGTCGTGGTCTCCGCCGCAGCAGGGATCCTGACCGCCTCCGCGCTGGTCGTGGGTTTCTCACCCGACCTCGACACCCACGCCGCCGAGGGGGTCCCGAGAGCGCAGGCAGTGCTCACGGCCTCCGTCGGCCCGGCCTCCGTCGCCCCCACCTCACCGGGCCCGTCGACGCCGACCCGCACCCCTCCGGCGGCACCCTCCACGTCGTCTACGCCCTCGAGCGACGAGGCCGCGACCAGGACGGCGACCGCGGCATCGCGCAGCCAGACCCGCACGACGGCCCCCACGGGCACACCCACGCCCACGCCGGCGGCCGCCGGGCGCAGCACCAACACCCCGAACCCCAACTCGACGAAGAAGCCGGGCGGGGGCGGCTCCGCCCCCCTCGCCACGGCAACCCCGACCCCCACGTCGAGCCCGTCGCCCACGAGCACGGCCACGCCGACCGCCGGTGGGCTGCTCGACATCGTGCCGTCGATCCCCGTGCTGCCCTGAGGCCGACAGCGGCCCTGCCGCCGCGCGAACGCCAGTAGCCTGCCCGCATGGGTGCCTTCGACGGGGAGACGCTGGCCGACCGGTTCCGCAACCACTTCGGCCACACCGACCACCTCTACGGGGCCCTGCTCGCCGAGATGGCCGACGACTGGGAGGTCGGCGGGGTCACCCGCGAGATCTTCGACGGCTGGGAGGACGCGCCGGCCCGGCAGTTCCCGCAGCTGCGGATGCTGGCCGGCCTGTTCCGCATCGTGCTGCGCGGCGACGCCCCCCAGCTCGAGGGCTTCTACCCGGCCCTGGGTGGCGACCTCGACCACGACGAGGCCTGGGCGGTGGTGCGCCCCGTGCTGGGCGCCCACGCCGAGGAGCTGCACGCGTC
Organism: Ornithinibacter sp.; assembly: GCA_035702525.1. Classification (GTDB taxonomy): domain Bacteria; phylum Actinomycetota; class Actinomycetes; order Actinomycetales; family Dermatophilaceae; genus Fodinibacter. Next base: position 14,057 of record DASSQL010000210.1, read on the forward strand.
GCTGCGCGAGGCGCCACAGACCAACGAACCGGCCCGCACCGCCGCCCTGCTCGTCGGGCTCGCCGAGGCCGTGCGCCGCACCGGCCTGCGCCGGGTGCGGCTGCTCGAGCCGGGGGCGTCGGCCGGGCTCGGCCTGCTCGTCGACCACTACCGCTTCGTCGGTGACGGCTGGTCGGCCGGCCCGACGGCCTCGCCGCTGGTCGTCGAGGGGTGCGGGGCGCGCGGCTTCGTGCCCGAGCAGGTCGAGGTGGTCGACCGGCGGGGGTGCGACGTGGCGCCGGTGGACGCCGCGACCGACGAGGGTGCCGCGTACCTGACCTCGTTCGTCTGGCCCTGGCAGCTCGACCGCCACGCCCGCCTCGCCGCCGCCCTCGAGGTGGCCCGGGCGCACCCGGTGGTCGTCGACGAGGCCCCCGCGTCCAGCTGGGTGGCCGCTCGCCTCGCCGACCCGGTCGACGACGGCGTGCTCACCGTCGTCTGGCACTCGGTGACCCGGCTCTACTGGCCACCCGAGGAGACCGCCGCCATGACGGCCGCGGTCGACGAGGCGCGCGCCCGGATGCCGGTGGTGCACGTCGCGATGGAGCACGACTGGCCCGCTGCGGCCGCGGGCGAGGACCCGGGGCTGCCGCTGGTCACCGTCGACGACGACGTCGTCGCCGGCTGCGACCACCACGGGCCGCCGATCCTGCTGCGCTCCTGAGAACGCTGATTCGGGCCTCGCCGGTTCGCTCCGTACCCTGTTCCGATGACGCCACCGGCCCTCGACCGCCGCCGGCTGCTCGCCGGGGGCGGCGCAGCGGCCGGTCTCGCCGTGCTCGAGGGGTGCGCCCATGACGGGTCCACGACGACGGACGCCACGGCATCCGCGGCCCCCACCAGCACCGCGGTGGCTCCCACGGCCTCCGCCTCCCTCACGGTGTCGCCGACCCCGAGCGTCGCTGCCACCCCCGCGGCGATCGAGCGGGTCGAGGCGCCGAGGCTCGCCGACCGGCTCGACGACTACCTCGACGGGCGCAGCGGCGACCTCGGCCTGGAGCTCGTCGACCTGCGCCGCGGCCAGTCCTTCCGGTTCGACGCGGAGGAGGGCTACTGCTACAGCACCATCAAGGTGCTGATCCTGACCACGGTGCTGCAGCAGCGCCAGGAGCAGGGCAAGGAGCTGAGCGCCCGCCAGCGCTCGCTCGCCGAGCGGATGATCACCCGCAGCGACAACGTCGCCACCGAGGCGCTGCTCGCCGAGGTGGGGCGCGACGAGGTGCGGCGGGTCGCGGACCTCGTCGGCATGGACCACACCCACCTGGACGACGGCTGGTGGGGCCTGTGGCGCACCACGCCCGGCGACCTCAACACGATGGTCTCCGCGGTGCTCTCCTCGGATGCCGTGCTCGACGGCTCCCGTCGCGCCGTCGCCCGCTTCCTCATGGCCGACGTCGTCCCCGAGCAGCGGTGGGGCGTGTTCGCGCCGGAGTCGAGCCGGGTGCACGTGGCGGCCAAGAACGGGTGGGGCCCGCTGCCCGACGGCTACCGGATGAACTCGGTCGGTTGGGTGAGTGCGGACGACCGTGAGTACCAGCTCGCCATCCTCTCGAACAGCCCGGAGGGGTTCCGGTACGGACGGCGCACGATCTCCGAGGTCGCGGACCTCTGCCACCGCGCCATGGCCCGGGGGCTGGCCTAGGCTCCGGGCATGACCGAGGCTGTGCTCGACCGCCGACGGCTGCTCCTCGGTGGTGCGGGCGGGGTGGGCCTGGGGGCGCTGGGCGCGGTGGTTCCGGTCGCGGCATCCGCCGCCGGCATCGACACCCGCGCCGCCCTGCACGCGGCGCTCGACCGCTATGCCGCGACCCGGGTGGGCACCATCGGGCTCACCCTGCGCGACAACCGCGACGGTGGGTACTTCGGGTGGCACCCGCTGACCCTGCAGAGCCTCAGCACCGTCAAGGTGCTGATCCTGGTGGCGATGCTCCGGCGTGCCCAGAACCGCGGCCTCTCGCTGACGTCGACCCAGAAGTCGCTGGCGAGCCGGATGATCCGCTACTCCGACAACGCGGCCACCGACACCCTGCTCGCCCAGGTCGGGGTGTCGACCTGCCAGGTGGTCGCCGACCACCTCGGCCTCGACAGCACCGTCGTGCGCGGCGGGTCCACCGGCTGGTGGGGGTACTCGACCACCACCACCCGCGACCTCGTGCAGCTGATGAACCAGCTGGTGCTCGGCACCTACCTGTCGTCGGGCCGGCGTGACTACGTGCGCGACCTGATGGCGACGGTGACCTCCACCCAGCGGTGGGGGCTCGGCGACCCGCTGCCCGACACGGTGCACGTCGAGCAGAAGAACGGCTGGGGGCCGATGTCCACCGGCTACCGGGTCAACTCGTTCGGGCACGTGTCGGGCAACGGCCGCAGCTACCAGCTGGCGATCCTGTCGAAGAGCCCGAACGGCTTCAGCTACGGCAAGACCACGGTCAACACGGTGTCGCGCATCGTCTACGACGCGCTCGACCGCCCGCTGACCTGAACGCCCCTGCGCCGGAACGATTTCTACTCGACGTCGACCCAGCCGAGGGTGCGCTGCACGGCCTTCTGCCAGCCGGCGTAGCCGTCGCGGCGCTGGGCGTCGTTCCACTGCGGCTCCCACCGCTCGTCCTCGGCCCACTTGGTGCGCAGCTCGTCGGTGCCCGACCAGAAGCCGGTCGCCAGCCCGGCCGCGTAGGCCGCCCCCAGCGCCGTGGTCTCGGGTACGACGGGCTTCGACACCGGAACCCCGAGGATGTCGGCCTGCAGCTGCATGCAGAGCCGGTTCGCGGTGATGCCACCGTCGACCTTGAGGCAGGTGAGGGCGACGCCGGAGTCGGCCGCCATCGCGTCGACGACGTCGCGGGACTGGTAGCAGATCGCCTCGAGGGTGGCCCGGGCCAGGTGGGCGTTGGTGTTGAACCGCGACAGCCCGACGATCGCCCCGCGGGCGTCGCTGCGCCAGTAGGGGGCGAACAGCCCGCTGAACGCCGGCACGAAGTAGACCCCGCCGGTGTCCTCCACGGAGGCCGCGAGCGTCTCGACCTCGGAGGCGCCGGAGATGATGCCGAGCTGGTCGCGCAGCCAC
>DASSQL010000211.1:0-7471 GCA_035702525.1 Ornithinibacter sp.
TTCTACTCGACCGACCAGGGCCTGATCAACCAGGTGTTCAACACCAACGTCGACTGGTACGGCGACCCCGACGTCAACCTGTGGGCGGTGCTGGTCGCCACGGCGTGGAGACACACCGGCTACATCATGCTGATCTACCTGGCAGGGCTGAAGGGCGTCGACTCGACGCTGCGCGAGGCAGCGGCCGTCGACGGCGCGAACGAGGTGAAGACGTTCTTCCAGGTCATCTTCCCGGTGATGCGTCCGATCAACCTCATCGTGCTGGTCATCGTGGTCATCGAGTCGCTGCGGGCGTTCGACCTGGTCTGGGTCATCAACAAGGGACGCAACGGGCTGGAGCTCATCTCGGCCCTGGTCTCGCAGAACGTGATCGGTGAGGCGACGCGGTACGGCTTCGGCGCGGCCCTGTCGGTGATCATGATGGTGATCTCGTCGGTCTTCATCATCGTCTACCTACGGATCGTCTTCCGGGAGGAGCGGCGATGAGTGCTACGACGACGGCCCCGGCCACCGTCCCCACCAAGAAGGCGGGAGCGCGCGGACCGAGCGGTGGCGTCCTCAACCGGCGCCGCGGCAAGGTCGCCACGGTCATCATGCTGATCCTGGCCCTGCTCTGGCTCTTCCCGCTGCTGTGGGCCCTGTACAACTCGTTCCGCAACTACTCCTACACGCAGACCAACGGGTACCTGTCGTTCGGTGGCTGGACCCTGGACAACTACAAGAACGCGTGGAGCCGTGGCCAGTTCGGGCTGCACCTGAAGAACTCGCTGCTCATCACCATTCCGGCGGTGATCATCACGCTCTTCTTCTCCTCGCTGATCGCCTTCGTGCTCGCTCGGTTCTCCTACCGGTTCAACCTCACCCTGCTCGGCGTCTTCCTCGCCGCCAACCTCCTGCCTCCGCAGGCACTGCTCATCCCGGTGTTCCGGATGTTCAAGGAGATCCCGCTCCCGACCTTCATGAGCGAGGGCGGCACGATGCTCAACAGCTTCTGGGCGTTGATCCTCGTGAACACCGCCTTCCAGATGGGGTTCTGCGCCTTCGTGCTGAGCAACTACATGAAGACGCTCCCGTACGAGATCTACGAGTCGGCGGAGATGGACGGCGCCAGCGTGTGGCGCCAGTACTGGCAGCTCACGATGCCGCTGGTGCGGCCGGCGCTCGCCGCCCTGGCGACCCTGCAGGTGACCTGGATCTACAACGAGTTCTTCTGGGCCACCGTGCTGATGTCCAAGGGCGACAAGTACCCGGTGACCAGCGCGCTGAACAACCTGCGCGGGCAGTTCTTCCAGGACACCAACCTGGTCGCCGCCGGGTCGATCATCGTCGCCCTGCCCGTGCTGATCGTCTTCTTCGTGCTGCAGAAGCAGTTCGTCTCCGGTCTGACTCTCGGGTCGACCAAGGGATGACGCCCGCCGTCGCCGTCATCCGTGGTGGTGGGTCCGCGCTCGTCCTCGCCGAGGACGAGCGCGGCCTGCCCCAGGTCCTGCACTGGGGTCCGGACCTGCCGGATGCCGCGGCGGCGGACCTCGCGCGCGTCACCTCGGGCCCGGTGCCGCACAACGCGCTCGACGAACCGTGGCCGCTGACCGTGCTGCCCACCTCCGGCGAGGGCTGGCTGGGCACCCCCGCGTTCGCCGCGCACCGGGCGGGCGGCCGCACGGCACCCCGCTGGGTGTCCACCCTGACGGGCAGCGACGGTGTCGCGGAGGTGCGCGCCACGGCATCCGACGTCGGTGTCGAGGCCGTGCTGCGCTACCGGCTCGACGAGCACGGCGTCCTGGTCGTCGAGTCGACCCTCACCAACACCTCTGACGACGCCACCCCCCTCGACCTCGCCGCCCTGCGGGCGGTGCTGCCGCTGCCCGCGCGCGCCGACGAGGTGCTCGACCTCACCGGGCGCTGGTGCCGGGAGCGGTCCCCGCAACGGCACGCGCTCGCGGACGGCACCTGGCTGCGCACCGGTCGGCGCGGTCGCACCGGGCACGACGCGACGCTGCTCATGGTGGTCGGCACGGCGGGCTTCGGCTTCCGGTCGGGCGAGGTGTGGGCCGCGCACGTCGCGTGGAGCGGCAACCACGAGCACCTGGTCGAACGGCTCCCCGAGGGGGCCGGCCCGCACGCGGCGGTGCTCGGCGGTGGTGAGGCGCTCGCCCCTGGAGAGGTGCGCCTGGCACCCGGCGAGAGCTACACCGCACCCCCCGTGGTCTTCGTGCACTCGACCGAGGGACTCGACGGGCTGACCCGCTCCCTGGTGCGTCACCAGCGTGCCCAGCCGGGATACCGCACCACCCCCCGACCCTTGGTGCTGAACACCTGGGAGGCGGTGTACTTCGCCACCGACCTCGACCACCTGAAGCGGCTGGCCGACACGGCGGCCTCGATCGGTGTCGAGCGCTTCGTGCTCGACGACGGCTGGTTCGGAGGTCGCCGCGACGACCACCGCGGCCTGGGCGACTGGCAGGTGTCCGCCGACGTCTGGCCCGACGGCCTCGGCCCGCTGGTCGACCACGTCAAGGGACTGGGCCTGGAGTTCGGCCTGTGGTTCGAGCCCGAGATGGTCAACCTCGACTCCGACGTCGCCCGAGCCCACCCCGAGTGGGTGCTGGGCCCGGTGGCCGGGCCGCCGCTGCCGTCGCGGCGCCAGCACGTGCTGGACCTGGCCAACCCGGAGGCGTTCGCCTACGTGCTCGAGGCGATGAGTGCCGTCATCGGCGAGTACGGCGTCGACTTCGTGAAGTGGGACCACAACCGAGACCTGCACGAAGCGGTGCGCACCGACGACGGCGGAACCGACCGGCCGGCCGTCCACGCGCAGACCCTTGCCGCCTACCGCCTCCTCGACGAGCTGCGGGCCCGCCACCTCGACCTCGAGATCGAGTCGTGCTCCAGCGGCGGGGCCCGGGTCGACCTCGGTGTGCTCGCCCGCACCGACCGGGTCTGGACCTCCGACTGCAACGACGCCCTCGAGCGGGTCGCCATCCAGCGCTGGACCGGGCTGCTCGTGCCCCCGGAACGGCTGGGCTCGCACATCGGGCCGCCGCGCGCGCACACGACGCACCGCGAGCTCGACCTGTCGCTGCGGATGCTGGTCGCCCTCGGCGGGCACGCCGGGCTCGAGTGGGACGTCACCACGTGCACCCCCGACGAGCTCGAGGCCCTGCGGGCCTGGTCGGCGCTCTACCGCGAGCTGCGCCCGCTGCTGCACCACGGGGATGCCGTGCGCTCCGACCACCCGGACCCGGCGCTCGTGGTCGGCGGCGTGGTGGCGCCGGACCGGGCGGATGCCGTGTTCACCGTCGTCTCGGCCGTCACCGGCCGCGGGGTCACCCCCGGCACGGTGCCCCTGCCCGGGCTCGACCTCGACCGCCGGTACCGGGTGCGCGTCCGGGCCGAGGCCGGACTCCCGGCCACGGTGCAGTCGGCGCCTCCCGCGTGGTGGGACGAGGCCGTCGGCGACGGCCTCGTGGTGAGCGGGGCGGCCCTGGGGCGCGTCGGGCTCGCCCTACCCGTGCTCGCCCCCGCCCAAGGGTTACTGCTGCACCTGAGCAGCATCGAGGACGGGGCGCCGGGCGTTTCGCGTCCGGGTTGATCGGTGTGGCCCGACCAAGCGGCTGAGCCTTGAGGAGTGCCTTCCCCGCCTGCGGAACACGAGGACTCGGGCGGGCTGCGGTGGGTGACACTCGGAACGGTCGACCGGAGGCCCACGGTGTCGCCGGCCCGGGCCAGGAGCGAGCATGGACATCACCACCGCAGCGGACCGACTGGAACAGGCGTGCAGCACGAGCTCCGGGCTGCCGCTGTTCTCTCGCGAGCCGGGTGGCCTGAGCGAGGAGGAGGCCTGGGCGATCGCGGCCGAGGTCGACCGGCGCCACCTGGCGCGCGGCCGGCACCGCACGGGCTACAAGCTGGGCTGGACCTCCGAGGCGATGCGTGAGGCGCTCGGCATCGACGCACCGAACTTCGGGTCGCTGTGGGACGACATGGTCGCCGTCAGCACGTTGGACCTGTCGAGGTTGCGCCACCCGAAGGCGGAGCCGGAGTTCGCCTTCCTCGCCGACCGGGCGCTGTGCGGCTCGGCGGTGGGTGCCGCCGACGTGCAGCGGGCCGGCCGATGGGCCGTGGCGCTCGAGGTGGTGGACCCACGCTGGGAGTCGTACGACTTCACCTGGCTCGACAACACCGCGGACGGCTCGTCCGCCGCGGCGTACGCGGTGGGCGCGTTCGTCGCCGCCGAGGTCGCGCCGGAGGACCTCTCGCTGACGATGGCCTGGCGCGGCCGGCAGCGGTCGGGCGACGGTCGGGCTGCGATGGGGTCACCTGCGCAGGCCGTGGCCTACCTCGTGCGCGAGCTCGCCGAGCGAGGCGGGTGCCTCGAGGCGGGGATGGTCGTGCTCACCGGCGGGATCACCGCGCCGATCGATCTCGAGCCCGGTCTCGACATCGAGGTGAGCTCGCCTCAGCTCGGCTCGTGCTCACTGCTCTGCACCTGACCCGGAGCTCGGCCGCGGCCGGGGACCACCATCAACAGTGGCGAGGGTGGCCATGCCGGAGGTCGCGGCCTAGCGTGGACCCACGAGGGTGGCGAGCCGGAGGGCGACCATGCACCAGGATCGGATCTGCGCGGAGCTGGATCGGGTTCGCGACGACTTCCGGGTGCTGCTCGACGGTGCCACGGTTGCGGAACTGCGCCAACCCACCCGCGGCACCAACTGGAACAACGAGCAGCTGCTCTTCCACATGCTGTTCGGGTACCTCCTGGTGCGCAATCTCCGGCTCCTGGTGTGGACCTTCTCTCGACTGCCCGACACCGCATCCCGACGGTTTGCCGCGCTGCTGAACCGGGGGACCCGCCCGTTCCACGTCATCAACTACTGGGGCTCGCTGTTCGGTGCTCGCACGCTGGGCTACGCACGCATGGAGCGCCTCATGGACCGTGCAACCAACCGGCTCCAGAGGTCGCTGCGCGCCCAGTCCGAGCAGGCCCTGGCTCGGGGGATGCACTTCCCGCAAGGCTGGGACCCCTACTTCACGGACTTCATGACGCTGCTGGACATCTACCACTACCCCACCCAGCACTACGACCACCACAGGCGGCAGCTGACCCTCGTGGCGGCCCAGGAGGCCTGAGTCCGCAGCCCGGGAGACCCAGCCGCGACACGCCCGCCCGTCAGTCCGGCGCGTCCACCCTCGCGCCCTCCGACCTGCCCACTCGGCGGACGTCGGATTGGACCTCACCTGGCGAACGCATCGCACCTAGGTTGGCAGTCGCGGCCGGGACGCTCGGCCGCGGCAGGGGCGGCAGCAGCCACGCCCCGCACGGCGCGGCCCGGGCCGTGCCCCAGGACAACCGACCTCGCAAGGAGCCCCCATGCTCGTCGCATCAGTCACGGTGTCGCTGGACGGCTACCTGGCCGGGCCCGGGATCAGCCGAGAACAGCCGATGGGCGAGGGGGGTGCGCGGCTGCACGAGTGGATCATGGACCCGACGCCGACCGATCTGGAGCTGATCTCGGAGACGCTCGCCGCCGTCGGCGCGGTGGTCCTCGGCCGTCGAACCTTCGATGTCGGCCGCGCCCACTGGAACGACGACACGCCCTACCCGGCCCCGTCGTTCGTCGTCACGCACCGCCCGCACGACGAGATCCCCACTGCGAGCGCCTCGTTCGTCTTCGTTCCGGACTTGCTGGATGCCGTTGACCGAGCGCGCACCGCTGCCGGGAAGAAGCAGGTGATGCTGATGGGAGCCGACGTGACACAGCAGGCGCTCGACGCGGGTCTGGTCGACGAGCTGCGCCTTCAGGTGGCCCCCTTCCTGCTCGGCTCCGGTACCCGGCTGTTCACCGGGAAGGAGCAGCGCACCTTCGAGTGCCTGGACGCCCGGGTCACGTCGCACGTGACCCACCTGCGCTTCAGGAGCGTTGCCCCGGTCGACCCGCCACCGCGATGACGCGGCGCGGCATCGCGGTCACCAGCAGGTCGTCACGGGTGGAGGAGGTCTGCGATCGCGGTGAGACCAGCCCGGATCTCGCGGTCACTGGTGTTTCCGAATCCGAGGACGAGCCGCGGGTCGGCCGCTGAGGGCCTGGCGAGGTACCGGTTCATCCCGTAGAGCCCCACGCCGCGTGCTGCGGCCTCCTCGATCACCACTGACTCGCTGGTCGACCTCGGGAGGTGGGTCACGAGGTTGAGCCCGGCGGCCAGGCCGCTGACCCGCAGGTGCGGCGCGTGGCCGGCCAGGAGGGTGACGAGGAGGTCCCGGCGCTGGAGGTACCGCCTCCTCATCACGCGGAGGTGGCGGTCGTAGCGGCCGCTGCGGACCATCACCGCGAAGGTCTCCTGGTTGAGCGTCGGTGACCCGCGGTCATCGAGCTCCTTGGTCTCCACGAGGGCCCGGGCCCACTCGGGCGGGGCGAGGACCCAGCCGATCCGCAGGGCGGGGGCGAGGGTCTTGCTGGCCGTGCCGACCAGGAACACCCGTCTGGAGCCCAGCCCCTGGAGGGTGCCGATGGCCTGACGGTCGTAGCGGAACTCGGAGTCGTAGTCGTCCTCGATGACGTAGGCGTCGCGGCTCTCGGCCCACCCGAGGAGGGCCTGTCGGCGCTGAGGGCCGAGCAGCACGCCCGTGGGGGACTGGTGCGCCGGTGTCACGACGACCACCCGCGCCGGCGTGCGGGCCAGTGCATCGACGTCGAGACCGTGTTCGTCGACGGGGACCCGGTGCAGGCGTACGCCGGCGACAGCGAGGGCGCGGGCCTGCAGACCGTCATCGGGACCGTAGCCGGGGTCCTCCACCGCGACGTCGGTGAGCCCACGAGCGGCAAGGGTGCGGACCGTCAGCGACAGCCCCTGGGCGAAGCCGGAGCAGAGCACGACACGATCCGGGGTCGTGTCGGCGGCGCGGACCCGTCGCAGGTAGTCGGCCAGCACCGTTCGAGCGGCAGGGCTACCGGCGGGGTCCGGGTAGCCCAGGCTCGCGTTGCCCAGCTGGGTGAGGGCCTGCTGACCCGAGCGCGCCCACGCCTGTCGGGGGAAGGACGCCAGGTCGGGAACTGACGGGCGGAATTCGGCGACGGCAAACCTCGGGCTCACCGGTGGCACCGGCGGGTGAGCGGGCGCCGGAGTGCCGGCACGGTCCGCGACCCGGGTGCCCGAGCCGGTGCGGGCGGCCAGGTACCCCTCGGCGACCAGCTGCTCGTAGCACCCCTGAACCAGGCCGCGGGAGACCCCCAGCTCTTCGGCCAACAGCCGTGACGAGGGCAACAGCTCACCGGCGGCCAGGCGCCCGGAGCGGATCGCTGAGCGGAGCCCGGCCTCGACCTGCCCGTGGATCGGCTCGGGGCGGTTCCGGTCCACCGACACCAGGAACCGTTGACCCCAACCTGACCAGGATCCAGGCACGAAATGGGACCTTACAGTGATCCAGTTGCCGGATCTAGCGTCACGTCATGCCCGCTCCACCCGGTGCACC
>DASSQL010000212.1:0-12477 GCA_035702525.1 Ornithinibacter sp.
CGGCCCGCGGGAAGGAGCGTGGGTCGACGCGTCAGTCGAGGTAGTCGCGCAGGACCTGCGAACGGCTCGGGTGACGCAGCTTGCTCATCGTCTTGGACTCGATCTGGCGGATCCGCTCGCGGGTCACGCCATAGACCTTGCCGATCTCGTCGAGCGTCTTCGGCTGGCCGTCGGTCAGACCGAACCGCATCGACACGACGCCGGCCTCGCGCTCGGAGAGCGTGTCGAGGACCGAGTGCAGCTGCTCCTGCAGGAGCGTGAAGCTGACCGCGTCGGCCGGGACGATCGCCTCGGAGTCCTCGATGAGGTCACCGAACTCGCTGTCGCCGTCCTCGCCGAGCGGGGTGTGCAGCGAGATCGGCTCGCGGCCGTACTTCTGCACCTCGATGACCTTCTCGGGGGTCATGTCGAGCTCCTTGGCGAGCTCCTCCGGGGTGGGCTCGCGCCCGAGGTCCTGGAGCATCTGGCGCTGCACGCGGGCGAGCTTGTTGATGACCTCGACCATGTGCACCGGGATGCGGATGGTGCGAGCCTGGTCGGCCATGGCGCGGGTGATCGCCTGGCGGATCCACCAGGTGGCGTAGGTCGAGAACTTGTAGCCCTTGGTGTAGTCGAACTTCTCGACCGCACGGATCAGGCCGAGGTTGCCCTCCTGGATGAGGTCGAGGAAGAGCATGCCGCGACCGGTGTAGCGCTTGGCGAGGCTGACCACGAGCCGCAGGTTGGCCTCGAGCAGGTGGTTCTTGGCCTTCTTGCCGTCCTGGGCGATCCACCACAGCTCGCGCTTGAGCTTCATGTCGAGCTTCTCGCCCGAGTTCAGCTTCTCCTCGGCGAACAGGCCGGCCTCGATGCGCTTGGCGAGCTCGACCTCCTGCTCGGCGTTGAGGAGGGCGACCTTGCCGATCTGCTTGAGGTAGTCCTTGACCGGGTCGGCGGTCGCACCGGCGGTGACGACCTGCTGCACGGGGGCGTCGTCCTCGTCGTCGTCGCGCAGCACGAAGCCACTCGACTCGGTCTCGGCCTCGGGCTTGGCCGGGGTCTCGTCGTCGTCATCGGCGTCGGCGAGGTCGACGACCGCGGCCACGACCTCCTCGACGACCACGATGTCCTCGACGACGACCTCTTCGAGGTCCTCGGGGGCGACGTCGTCGTCGGCGCCCTGGGCAGCCTTCGCGGCAGCCGTCGTGCGCGGGGTGGTCTTCTTCGCGGCAGCGGTCTTCGCCGGTGCCGGGGTGTCGCCGGCGGCAGCGGTGGCCGCCTTGCGGGTGGTCGTCGCCTTGGCCGGAGCCGCCTTGGTCGCGGTCTTCGCGGCGGCGGCGGTCTTGGTGGCGGCCGCCTTGGTGGCAGGGGCCTTCGCGGTGGTCTTCGCCGCCGGCTTGGCCGTGGTGGTGGCGCGGCTGGAGGCGGCGGCCTTCTTGGTCGTGCTCGTCGCAGCGGCTACACCGGTGGCCGACGGGTCCATCGTCACGGTGATGCCCTGGTCTCCGAGAGCGCGCAGGACGACGCGGCCGCGAGCCGGCCGGACGTCAGCGGCGCGCATGGCCTCGGCCACCTCCGCGCCGGTCACCGAGCCGGTGGTGGAACCCTTGCGGACGAGGGACTGCAGGGCCTTGTGAGTGAACTCCGGCGGGAGTGCGCTCGTCTCGGAGGGCTTGTTGGACACAGGCGACACCGACTACCTTTCGTCGCGGATGGCCGCACTCCGAGGGCGCGCGAGGCGACGGTTCGGAAGCGGCGGGGAAGGTCCTGTGCGACACCGTGTCGAGGGGCCGGGTCGTGCTCGGCCGGGGTGGTGACGAGGTGCGCACACACATTATAAAACGGACCGGGCCCCTGAAGCACATCACCCCGCCGAATCGGGGTCCGCGTGGCGGAGGAATCGGCGTCGAGGTGGCGGGTCGCGGCGTGGCCCTCGTGGCCCGCCTCGACAGGTGCCGGCGCGCTCAGCCCTTGACCGCGAGCACCGCGCACGGGGCGTCGAGCAGGATCCGCTGGGCGTTGGACCCCAGGATCAGCTTGCCGACCGGGGTACGGCGACGCAGGCCGATGACGATGAGGTCGGCGTCGGTCTCGTTGGCCACCGCGATGAGGTCCTCGGCCGGCTCGTTGCCACGCACCAGCTGGCGCACCTCGAGCTCGAGCCCGTTGCCGCTCAGCTCGTCCTTGACCCGCTGCAGCTCGGCCTCGGCGACCTGGCTGGACTCGTCGTCGAAGTCACGACCTCCGCGGTTGGAGTTGATGACGACGAGCCGCGATTGGCGCGTCTTCGCTTCCTCCACCGCGCGCGCGAGTGCCGCCCGCCCTTCCTTGGTGGGAACGAACCCGACGACGATGGTCACGATCTCCTCCTGAGGGCAGACGAACGGTGTCTACGTCAGGCACGTTACCGCAGGACGCTCGGCTCAGTCCCCGCTCAGGGCACGAGCGATGACCGCGCCCACCTGCTCGGTCTCGACGAGGAAGCCGTCGTGGCCGTGCCGCGACTCGATGACCGACAGCACCGACCCCTCGTGGGCCGCGGCGACCTCCTCCGACAGGCGCAGCGGGTAGAGCCGGTCGGTGGTCACCCCGGCCACGTGCAGCGCGCCGGTGTACCCCTCGAGGGCGGCTGACAGTCCACCGCGACCGCGGCCGACGTCGTGGCTGTTCATCGCCTCGGTCAGCACGACGTAGCTGTTCGGGTCGAAGCGTCGCGCGAGCTTCGCCGCGTGGTGGTCGAGGTAGCTCTCGACGTCGTAGCGCCCGCCGCCGCCCAGTGGGTCCTCCCCACCCCGGGGTCGGCGGCCGAACCGGTCGTCGAGCTCGGCCTCGTGCCGGTACGTCGTGTGCGCGATCCGCCGGGCGATGCCCATGCCGGTGACCGGCCAGTCGTCCTGGTCGTAGTAGTCGCCACCCCGGAACGCCGGGTCGGAGCGGATCGCGAGCAGCTGCGGCTGGCACCAGGCGACCTGGTCGGCCGTCGCGTACGGGGTCGAGGCGAGGACCAGCGCCCGCTCGACGCGCTCGGGGTGGCCGGCCACCCACTCGAGCACCCGCATGCCGCCCATCGAGCCGCCGAGCACGCCGTGCCAGCGCTGGATGCCGAGCGCGTCGGCGAGCGCCGCCTCGGCCGCGACCTGGTCGCGGATGGTGATGAACGGGAACCGGCCGCCCCACGGGCGTCCGCCGGGGTCGGCGGAGGCCGGCCCGGTGGTGCCCTGGCAGCCGCCGAGCACGTTGCTCGCGACGACGAACAGGTGGTCGGTGTCGAGCGGCGCCCCGGGGCCGATCAGCCCCGGCCACCAGCCGGGCGACACGTGCCCCGGCCCGGCGTCGCCGACGACGTGCGAGTCGCCGGTCAGGGCGTGTTCGACGAGCACCGCGTTGTCGCCGGACGGCGAGAGCGTGCCCCACGTCTCGTACGCGATGGTCACGTCGGGAAGGACGCCGCCCCGCTCGAGGACGAGGTCGCCGACGGCGGCGAACCGGCGGTCGCCGACGGGGTCACCTGGACGCCAGACCGCCGCGGTCGACCTCGTCGGGGTGGCCGTCATGACAGATGCTCCTCGTGCTCGCGCTTGCCACACCGTGCGGTGCGGCCAGGTCATCACCCGGGGCACCCCACCGCGAGGAGGGTTGCCGCCCAGCAAACCGGGGTTTGGCACTGGGACTCATGACCGGCATCCATGGTACCCGCGACCAGCCGCGTGACGAGGGGTGTCCCGAGGGCCGGGCGGCCGCGCCCAGCCGGCCCGGTCGAGCCGGCTCGCTCGCGCCGGGCGGCCGCGCTCAGCCGGTCCGGTCGAGCGGGCTCGTCGCATGCCCAGCCCGGGTGATCGGCGGCAACCGCAGCCCATTCTCGACGAGCCCGTTCAGCAGCCGGGCGAGGCGGTAGCCGGGAGCCAGGCGCAGGGCCCGCTCGACGGCCGCCCGGGTGATCGCCCCGTCGCCCCCGACCCAGGCGACGTGTGCGGCCACGGTGCACACCGCCGCCGCCTCGTCGGGGCACTCGTCGGGCACCGAGCGGCACAGGGCCAGCAGGCGGTGCAGGAGGTCGTCGCGCTCGACGGTGAGGGCGTCGCGCGCCGCCCGTTCGCCCACCCGTTCCCCCACCCGGACACCCATCACTCGGTGCTCCGCGGCGGCGCCCATGCCGCCCCAGGTCGGCATGGACGACCTCAGCAGCGACACCACCCTCGGGTCGATCTCCTCGGTCGACAGGACGCTCGGCACCAGCCAGGCGATCAGCCCGTCGCGCCACGGGATGTCGGCCAGGCCGAGGGCCAGGTCGGCCACCGCCCGGCGGTCCGGCGGCCGCCGGCCCCGCTCCCCCGGGTCGAGCACCGCGCGCCAGGCCGCGACCGAGCGTCGGCGAGCACGCGGCATCCGCGAGCGTGTGTCGATGGCCCGCTCGACCCCGAGACACCGCCAGGGCTCGGGAGCGACCAGGCCCTCCACGTCACCACGCGAGCGCAACGGGGACCGGCCCAGGGCGACGTACTCGGCCACGCCCGGCACGTCGGCCGGATCGGGCAGGGCGACACCGTCCGGAGGGCAGCACGGGTCGGAGCAGATCGCTGAGTAGCGGCGCCCCTCGCGGACCACCGCCACGTCGACGACGTGGATGCCGGCCCGTTCGAGCCGCTCGACGAGGGCCAGCAGCAGCGGTTGGCTGGTGTCGGGGGCGTCCTCGTAGCCCACGACGATGACCGAGGTCGCACCGTCACGGACCAGTGGCCCCATCAGGGTGGACACGACCTCGTCGACGTGCTCGTCGGGCGGGAGGTCGGTGCGGGCCACCAGGCCTACTTGCTTCCCCCGCAGGGAGATGACCACGGCGCTGTCCCGCGGGTGGTAGCCGAGCTGGTAGGGCAGGATCGCGACGACGTCGCCGGGCCCCCGGAGCGTGATGTCTGCTGTCATGACGTCCACCGTGGTGGACGGACAGGGCCCGACCCAGAGCCGGTCGTCAGCTGTGGACAACGGTCGGCGCAGAGGGCGCCTGTGGACGACGAGGGTCCAGCAGGTCAGCGCACGACGTCGCCGGGCACGGTCTGCGCCGCCGCCGGCCGGGTCGCCCCGTTCGTCGGGCCCGACGCACCGGCAGCGCCGGTCGCAGCGCCACCCGTCGGGTACGCGGCGCCCGGAGCAGCGCCGGCCGCGCCGGTGGGAGCACCCACGATGCCCTTCTCCCACTCCAGGAACGCCTCGGTCTCCTCGACCAGCCGGGTGGCCAGCCAGCTGAGCACGAGGGCGTCGTCGGCCAGTCCGATGATCGGCAGCACGGCCTCGGGGATCAGGTCGATCGGCGACACGAGGTAGCCCGCCGCACCCAGCATCAGCAGCAGCCGCGCCTTGGACACCCCGACGTACTCACCGCTGAACGTGGCCCGCACCATGCGGGGCACGGCGCCGGCGCGCTCCCCCATCGACGGGCCGCCGGGGCGCACCGCCATCCGGACCGCGCGGGCGACGGCGACGACCGACGCGATGCGGGCGTTCCTTGACATGGTTCCTCCTGGGCTGACCACGGGGCACCTGCGGCCCCGGTTCCACAACGAACGACGTGCTGGCGGAGATTCCCGTTCCCTCAGGCCCGTCCGACCTGCGCAGCGGCACCCGGCGCGGCCACCGCGGGCCGCGCCGTCGGGAACTCACGCTTGGCGCTGACCGCGACCCGGTGCTGCATGAACCCGTCGAGCCCGGCACCGATCACGCCACCGACGATCGGCACGATCTTGCCCAGCCGCACGAACATGTTCTTGCCGGCCGTCGCGAGCAGCCGGAAGCCGACGCCCTTCTGGATCACCATCATCGCCGGTCCGGGCAGCCGCTGGGCAGCGAGGTTGCTCAACGTGCCGCCGGGCGAGGCCATGCCGGCCTTCTTGAGCAGGTCGTCGGCGTCCGCACCGACCAGGGTGAGCAGCACCGCGGTGCGGATCTCCTCCTGGCGCAGGTCGTAGCCGCGCACCTTGGCGATCGCGGCCGTCATCCGGGTGGCGATCAGGTAGAAGCCGAGCACGTTGGCGGGCAGTGCCACCGGCAGCGTGATGAACCCGCCGACGCTGGTGACGAAGCCGGATGCCGCGCCGAGCCTGACGTGCTGGCGCACGATCGCGTCGACCGCGGCCTCCGCGTCGTGGTGCGCGGCGAGGGCGTGGTCGGCGACCTTGGCGGCGGAGTGGAACGGACCCTTGCCGTCGATGCCGAGGTCGAGGATGTTCTGGACCAGCCGGGTCGCCTGGTTGCCGAGCACGCCCTCGTCCTTCGGGCCGGCCTCGGCCTGCTCGAGAGCGCTGCGGACGTCCTTGACGGCCTGCCCCGTGCGGCCCCCACCGATGCCGGGAAACTCCACGTCGTCCTCCTGGACCGTTGTCGGCAGCCCGTGCGGCCGCCTCGTCGACTCGTCATCCTGCCATGGGAGGGCGGCGTTCCGACCGGGCGTGACGGGCGGTGACGGAGCACACGCCTACGCTGCTCGGCATGATCCCCGGTGACGTCGCGGTGCTCGCCGTCACGCCTCCCGGCCGGGGCGAGCCGTGCGCCGCCCTGCTCCACGACGGCGGCTGCCGCACCGGCCCGGTGGCCGAGGTCGTCGCGGCCGCCCGGCAGCTCGAGGCCGACCGCTCCCCCCGCTGGGTGTGGTGGTCGGCCGAGGCCGGCGCCACTGCACTCGTGGATGCCGGGGTGCCGGTCGCGCGGGCCTGGGACGTCGCCGAAGCCCACCGCCTCCTGAACGGCGGGTGGAGCGCCACCGCCGGCCAGTGCTGGGCGGCGGCCCACGGCATCCCGGTCGCAGAGGTGCCCGCTCCCCCGACCGGTGACCTGTTCGAGTTCGCCGCGGACGCCGCACCCACCGAGGCCGACACGCTCGTCGACGCCGCCGGCCACCTGCGCGGCGACCACGAGGAGTGGCTGCGCGACCCGGCGCACCTGGCCGCGTGGGCGGGGGCCGCGCTCGAAACCGCGCACCTCCAGCACGACGCGGCCGCGGCGACGTCGGTGCGCCTGGTCGGCACGGTGCTCTCCGAGTCGGCGGCCGCGGTGCTCTGCCTCGAGCTGCGCCGCGACGGGCTGCCGATCGACCGGGCCCGTACCGAGCAGCTGCTGGCGGCCGCGGTGGGCCCGCGGCCGGCCACCGACGCCGAGGAGCTCGCCACCCGGCGCGCCCGTGACGCCCTCGTGCTGCGGCACGTGCCGGGCCGGGAGTCGACCGACCTGCGCAACCCCGCCCAGGTGCTCGAGCTGCTGAACGCCGTGGGGGTCGACGTGCCGAACACCCGCAAGTGGGTGCTCGAGCCGTACCGGACGGTGCACCCGCTGGTCGGTGCGCTGCTCGACTGGCGCCGCGACGAGCGGATCGCCACGACGTACGGCTACCGGTGGCTCGACGCCCACGTGGGACCCGACGACCGGCTCCGGGGCCGGTGGACGGCGTGCGACGGGGCGGCCGGGCGGATGACCGCCGAGAACGGCCTGCACAACCTCCCGACCGTGCTGCGCCCGGGCGTGGCCGCGCACGAGGGTCACGTCTTCGTGCGCGCCGACCTCGGCCAGATCGAGCCGCGGGTGCTGGCGGTCGTGTCGGGAGACGCGGCGTTCGCGGCCGCCACCCGGGCCGACGACCTGTACGCACCGGTGGCGCAGCGCCTCGGCGTGGAGCGGCCGGTGGCCAAGGTGGCGGTGCTGGCCGCGATGTACGGCCAGCGCAGCGGCGCGGCGGGCGAGGCGCTCAAGGGCCTGGAGCGGGCCTACCCCGTGGCGATGGCCCTGCTCGAGCGGGCGGCCGGCGCCGGCCGCCGGGGCGAGCCGCTGCGCACGTACGGCGGGCGGCTGATCCCCACGGGGCACTTCCTCGCGGGGAGCACGGTCGGCGTCGACCCCGCCCTGGATGCCGCGCGGGGCCGGTTCGCGCGCAACGCGATCATCCAGGGGGCGGCGGCCGAGCTGTTCAAGGCCTGGGCGGCGACGGTGCGGGCGACCACCCGCGACCTCGGGGCGCAGGTGGTGCTCTGCCTGCACGACGAGCTGCTGGTGCACGCGCCGGCCGAGCACGCCGACGAGGTGGCGGCACGGGTCGACCGGGCGCTCGACGACGCCGCGCGGCGGTGGGCCGGCGGTGCGCCGGTGCGGTTCGTGGCCGACACCTCGGTCATCGCCCGCTGGTCGGACGCCAAGGACTGAGCTCGCGCCGGGGGTCAGGTGCTCGCCGCGCCGGGGCGGCATCCGGTTGGAGGTGATACTCCGGCGCCGCAGACCGGCAGATCACCTCGAACCGCGGGAACTCCGGCTGGTTCGAGGTGAAAATGCGGCAGCACAAGCCCGAGGATCACCTCGAACCGACGGGTCTGCGGTGTGGCTCAGGCCTGCTCGTCGTCGTTGACGGCGCGCAGGAAGTTCTCGAAGTCCTCGCCGAGCTCGTCGGCGGAGGGGATCTGCGAGGCCTCGGTGGCCAGCAGGCTCGGCCGGGTGCGGCCCTCGAGGTAGGTGTCGTACTGCTGCTCGAGCGCGGTGACCACGGCGCGGGCCTCGTCGTTGCCGTCGACCTCGGCGGCGATGGCCTGCTGGTTCGCGCGGGCCCGCATGACCAGGTCGTCGTTGGGCAGGTTCAGCCCGGTGACGTCGACGATGGCGTTGAGCGAGGCGAGCGCGCCCTCGGCCCACTCCGACCCGGCGAGGTAGTGCGGCACGTGGATCGCGAACCCGACGGCGTCGTGGCCGGCCTCACCGAGGCGCAGCTCGAGCAGGGCCCCGATCGACCCGGGCACCTGCACGCGGCCGAACGGCGACTCGGCGTCGCCGATGAGGGCGGCGTTGGTGGCGTGGGCCGTCATCCCGACCGGGCGGGTGTGCGGCACCCCCATCGGGATGCCGTGCGTGTGCACGACGAGCGTGACGCCCAGGGTGACGACGAGCTCGCGGATCGCCTCGACCACGCGCTCCCACTGGAAGTCGGGCTCCGGGCCGGTGAGCAGGTAGTACGTCTGCCCGTCGCGGTCGGTGAGGCGGTGCAGGAGCATCGCCGGGTCGTCGTACTCGACCCACCGGTTGGTGTCGAAGACCATGGCCGGGCGGCGGCCGCGGTAGTCGAGCAGCTGGTCGATGTCGAAGGACGCGACGACCTCGGGGTCACCGGTCTCGAGGAGGTGACCACCGAGGACCGACTGGATCTGCCCGGCGTCGATGAAGGCGCCGAGGGCCACGACGAGCACACCGGGCCGGAGCAGGGTGAGGTCGGCGTCGGTCTCGAAGCGGTAGAGAGCTGAGGGGTTCTGCACGGCACAAGCCTTTCACGGGTGAGGCGCGTACCCACTGAACGTCCGGGACGGCCCGTCGGATTCCCCCGTCAGCCCCCTGTCTCCACCCAGCTCTCGCTGCCCCGGACCCGACGTCGTGCATTCCGGTCAGCGGGATGCCGTGACGGCGGCGATGGCCGCCCGCACCCGCTTCTCGGACACCGGCCCGGCCGTGCCGAGCGACTGGGCGAACAGGCTGACCCGCAGCTCCTCGACCATCCAGCCGATGTCGGTGACGTCGGTGGCGGCGCGGCGGGTCGGTGAGAGCCCGTCGAGGAGGTCCGCGTAGGCGGCCTCCACGGCATCCACCTGCTCCTGCAGCACCGGCTCGCGCGGGTTGGTGGCGGCCCGCTCCGCGCGGTGCTGCATGGCGAGCAGGTAGCGCCGCACGTCGCGCAGCCGGGCGACCCCGGTGGCCGCGACGAAGCCGGGCCGCACGAGGCTGTCGAGCTGGGCGCGAACGTCGGCGCGGGTGGCGGTGGTGCGTGCCGAGGCCGCGCCCTTCTCGAGCGACTCGAGGGTGCGGCGCACCTGGGACGCGAGGGCGAGCACCGGCTCGACCGCCTCGACGACGACGAGCACCCGGGTGGCGGCATGGGTGCGCACGGCGGCGAGCGCGGCGGCGTAGGCCTCCTCGGTGCGCACCTCACCGGGCACGTGCTCGGCGACGATGTCGTCGACGGCGGCGTCGAGGCAGTCCTGGAGCAGGGCGGGGATCGAGCCGTGCGGGTTGTCGGCCAGGCCGAGCTTCTGGGCGTTGGTCAGCCGGGCGAGCACCCGCTTCCACGGTGCCGTGGTGTTGAGCAGCAGCAGGCGGCGCACACCGCGCCGGTGGCTGGCCTGCGCCTCGCCCCGGTCGGGAAGCACGCGCAGGGCGACGCTGGTGCCCTCGTCGACCAGCGCGGGATAGCCCTCGACGGTGAGCCCCCCGGAGCGCCCCTCGAAGGTCGCGGGGACCGCCCCGACCGACCAGGTCGTCAGCCCGGTGCGCTCCAGCGAGGCCCCGGCCCGCGCCATCCCGGCCCGAACCGCGCCAC
The DNA here is from genome assembly GCA_035702525.1 of Ornithinibacter sp. Classification (GTDB taxonomy): domain Bacteria; phylum Actinomycetota; class Actinomycetes; order Actinomycetales; family Dermatophilaceae; genus Fodinibacter. The sequence goes on from DASSQL010000212.1 coordinate 10,313, forward strand.
CGGCCCGGTCGCGCAGGGCGTCGAGGTCCTTGCCGCGGGCCACGACCCGCCCGCCGGGGCCGTCGATGCTGAAGGTGACCCTCAGGTGGTCGGGCACGCGCGCCAGGTCCCACTCCCCCGGCGGGATGCGGATGCCGGTGCGTTCGTGGAGCACCCGGGTCAGCTCCTCGACGAGGGTGCCGCGCGACGGGTCGGCGTGGGCGAGGGCGGCCATGGCGTGGTCGGGGGTGGGGACGAAGTGACGGCGGGTCGCCTTGGGCAGCGACTTCAGCAGGGCGATGGCCAGGTCGTCGCGCAGCCCGGGCACCTGCCAGTCGAAGCCGTCGCTGGTCACCCGGTTCAGCACGGCCACCGGTACGTGCACGGTGACGCCGTCGGCCGCCTCGCCCGGTGAGAACTGGTACGTCACGTCGAGGTCGAGGTCGCCCTGCCGCCAGGTGCGTGGGTAGTCGGCGGCCGACACCTGCTCGCCGGCCTCGGAGGTGAGGTCGTCCTCGGTGAGGGTGAGCAGGTCGGGGCGGCGGCGTCGCTCGCCGCGCCACCACCGGTCGAAGTGCCGCTCGGTCGGCACGTCCGGTGGGATGCGGGCGTCGTAGAACGCGAAGAGCACCTCGTCGTCGACCACGATGTCGCGCCGGCGGGCCCGCTCCTCGAGCTCGGCGACCCGCGCGAGGGTGGCGACGTTCCGCTTCCAGAAGTCGTGCTGCGGCTCCCAGTCGCCCTCGACGAAGGCGGACCGCAGGAAGATCTCGCGGGCCGCCTCGGGGTCGATCCGGGCGTACTGGATCGTGCGGTCGGTGACCAACGGAACCCCGTAGAGCGTCACCCGCTCGGTGGCCACGGCGGCCCCGGCCTTGCGGCTCCAGCGCGGCTCGCTGACCGTGCGGGCGACGACGTGGGCGCCGACCTCCTCGGCCCACTCGGGCTCGATCGCGGCGTTGACCCGGGCCCAGAGGCGGCTCGTCTCCACCAGCTCGGCGGCCATGACCAGGTCGGGCTGCTTGCGGAACAGGGCCGAGCCGGGGCTGATGCCGAACCGCGCGCCTCGGGCGCCCGCGTACTCGCGCTTGGCCTGGTCGCGGGCACCGACGTGTGACAGCAGGCCGGCGAGCAGCGCCTTGTGGATGGTGTCCCAGTCGGGTTCCGCGTCGCGGGCGGAGGTCGCGACATCGGGGTCGATCCGCACCGAGCGGCAGGCCGCGCGCAGCTGGGCATGCAGGTCCTGCCACTCGCGGATGCGCAGGTAGTGCAGGTACTCGGCCTTGCACATGCGTCGAAAGGCGCTGTGCGACAGCTCCTTCTGCTGCTCCTTGAGATAGAGCCAGAGTGCGTGGAGCGTGGCGAAGTCGGACCGTTCGTCCTTGAACCGGGCGTGCGACTGGTCGGCCTGGGCCTCCTTGTCGACCGGGCGCTCGCGCGGGTCCTGGATCGACAGGGCCGCGACGACGACGAGCACCTCGCGGGTGCAGCCGAGCCGCCCGGCCTCGATCACCATCCGGCCCAGCCGCGGGTCGAGTGGCAGCCGCGCCAATGTCCTCCCGGATGCCGTGAGGCGGCGCCCGCGGCCACGGTGACGGCCGCGCCCCTGCTCGCCGGTCGCGAACGCGCCGAGCTCCTCCAGGAGGCGGACGCCGTCGGCGACCTGGCGCTCGTCGGGCGGGTCGACGAACGGGAAGCGGCTGACGTCGCCCAGGCCCAGCGAGGTCATCTGCAGGATGACCGAGGCGAGCGAGGTGCGCTGGATCTCGGGCTCGGTGAACTCGGGACGGGCCTCGAAGTCCTCCTCGGTGTACAGCCGGATGCACACGCCGGGCGCCACACGGCCGCACCGACCAGCGCGCTGGGAGGCGCTGGCCTGGCTGACCGGCTCGATCGGCAGGCGCTGCACCTTGGTGCGCTGGCTGTACCGCGAGATGCGGGCGGTGCCGGTGTCGACCACGTACCCGATGCCGGGCACGGTGAGCGAGGTCTCGGCGACGTTGGTGGCGAGGATGATCCGGCGCCCGCTGCCCCGGTGGAACACCCGGTGCTGCTCGGCCGCCGAGAGCCGGGCGAACAGGGGCAGCACCTCCGTGTTGGGCAGCCGCAGCGCGTTCAGGGCGTCGGCGGCGTCGCGGATCTCGCGCTCACCGGAGAAGAACACGAGGATGTCGGTGGCCTCGGCG
>DASSQL010000213.1:0-4287 GCA_035702525.1 Ornithinibacter sp.
AGGAAGCCGCGGTCGCGGTCGGTGAAGTCGGCGCCGCCCGCGCGGGCCACCCACAGCTCGCCGAGGTGGCCGGCGCCCCCCGACACGTCGTGGGTCGCGGTGTGCGCCCACTGCGGCTCGGGCGCCGGGTCGACCTGCGCGGCGGGCTCGCCGTCGCCCAGCGGGGCCGGCGTCGGGATCCCGAACGCCACCACGGTGGCGCCGTCGGGGCGACGGGTGGGTGCCTCCGGGCCCAGCTCGTGGCGGATGGACTTGCTCGTCTCCGGCGACACGGTGACGAGAGCGGCATCCGCGCCGAGCAGCGCCGCGGCGTGCTGGACGACGGCCTCGAGGACGGGGAGGGTCGGCTCCTGGTTCGAGGCCCGCAGCAGGATGTCGTAGAAGGCGTGGCCCTCGACCTTGCGGCGGTTGAGGTCGCCCACCGCGCCGGCCAGCTGGACCGCGCAGGCGATCTGGCTGCTCAGGCTCGACAGCGCGGCGCCACCGATCCGCTCGGTGACGTCGGCGTCGTCGGGGTACCACAGCGCCAGCTGACCGATCACGTCGACACCGTTCGCCAGCGGCACCTCGAGGGTCGGGGCGACGGCGTCGTCTGAGTGGCCCGGCGCGACGACGTCGCGCGGCTGCGCGTCGCGCTCCGGGAGGTCGGCCGACTCGAGGAAGCGGATGCGCGCCCGGACCGCACCGGACGTGAGCAGCAGGGCGTCGAGCGCGCTGTCGACGATGGCCGGCACCGTCGCGTGTCCCTGGATGGCCGCAGCGACCGCGTTCGCCGTGGTGAGGTCGCGGTTCTGGCTGAGCACCTGGCGTTCGGCCTGGTCGATGGAGCGGAACATGAAGACGGCGAAGGTGACGATGCCGACCACGACGACGGCCAGACCGGCGGCGCGCCAGGCCTCGAAGACACCGGAGGACCACACGCCGCTGCGCTCGAGCTGCCAGCGCACCACCTCGAGGACGATGGCGAACCCGACGGGCACCAGGATGCCGATCGCCCACAACCGCCGGTCGACGAACCGGCGCCGAGGCATGGGGGCCGGAGCCGGCTGCGCGACCCCGGCGACCGCGGGATCATCCCCGGGAACAGCGCCCGAGGTGACGGCGCTCCCCGGGCCCGTGGCTTCGCTCGTGGTGATCGGTCCGCTCCTTCGCCTGCGCCGTCACGGCGCTGTGTCGACTCCCTGAGTGTAGGGCGGGCCGGCGCCGGCGCCGCCCACCTCGGGATGTGTCCGCCGAGGGGGTGCACCGCCCGGCTCTACCCGATATCTACCCTGCGGCGGATAGGCCCGGACCGCCCTGCCGCCCACGATGGAGACGGAGGAGACCGTCCTCCCATGGCAGCACTGCCGTGACATCGCCACCAAGGACGGGTGAGGTACCTGTGGCACACACGTTGAGCCCCCACCGGCTCGTGGCGGCGGATCCGACCGACCGCACCACGAGCGTGCTCCTGCGCATCGGGGCGGCCGTGCTGGCCGTCGGCCTCGTCGCCTTCGGGCTGCTGTACTACAAGGACCAGCACGTGGCCGCGGCCCCGTCGCTCGTCGAGCGACAGGTGTCACTGACCGAGGCCGCAGTGCGCAAGAGCCCCGACGACCTGCAGGCGCGCCTGCAGCTCGGCCAGGTCTACGAGCAGGCCGCGCGGTACGACGACGCGGTGGCCCAGTTCGACCAGGTGCTCAAGGCCGCGCCCGACAGCAAGGACGCCCTCCTCGGCAAGGGCTTCGCCCTGATGACCCAGGGGAAGCTCGACACGGCGATCGTCCCCCTGACGGCGGTCGTCAAGGCGACCCGCAAGGGTGAGTTCGCCGGGGCCGACAGCCAGCTCGCCGCCGCGTACTTCTACCTCGGGGTCATCGGCGTGAAGCAGAACCGGCCCGACGAGGCGCTCACCCAGCTCGGCCACGCGCTGAAGATCGAGCCGACCGACTCCGACGCGATGTTCCAGGTCGGGCTCGCGCAGCTGCAGCAGGGCGAGCCCGCCGCGGCCGTCGCCACCTTCCGCAACGCCCTCCGCTTCGTGCCCACGGGCTGGTGCGAGCCCTACCAGCAGCTGCAGGTGGCCTACACCTCGATGAGCAAGCCGGACCTCGCGAGGTACGCCTCCGCGATGGCCGGCTTCTGCGGCAACAAGGTCGACGAGGCCAAGACCCAGCTCACCGCCCTCACCGCCGGGCCCGCCGCCGTCGACGCGATGCTCGGCCTCGGCGTCATCGCCGAGACCCAGAAGGACACCAAGGCCGCGGCCGACTGGTACCGGAAGGCGCTGGCCAAGGACCCGAAGAACATCACCGCGATCTCCTCGCTGGCCGCGCTCGGCGTCTCGCCGAAGGCGTCCGGCACCGCGAAGAAGAAGTGAAGGAGCGGGCGAGATGAGCGAGAACCAGACCCTGCCGGACTCGAACGTCGACCTGCTCGACCTGCTCGACGACATGTCGTCGCCACCCGAGAGCCCGACCCCGGGTCCGCCCGTCGACGAGGGCCGCCGCAAGCGGCGCCGCATCCTCCTGGCGATCCTCGTCGCCCTGCTCGTCGTGTTCGTCGGGCTCTTCGCGTGGTACCTCCTGAACCGCAAGCCGCTCAGCGAGCTCCCCGGCCTCAGCGAGGCGCGCCTGCCGACGTACAAGACGTCGTTCTACGACGTGGCCAAGCCGCTCGGCGTCGCCGTCTCGCTCGACGGGTCGCGGATCTACGCCACCCAGTCCGGCGCGACCCCGGGGACGGTCGTCTTCGACCGTGACGGCAACACCATCGGCACGCTCGAGCCGCCGGCCACCCCGAAGAGCTTCCACGTTCCGGTCTACGTGGCCGTGAGCCCCGCCACGGGTGACGTCTACGTGGGCGACCGGGCTGCCGGGAAGGTCTACGTGTACGACGAGAGCGGCACCTACCTCTCGACGTTCCAGCCCAAGGGCGACGTCAAGGCCATGTCGCCGCTCGGTCTGGCCGTCGGACCGGACGGCACCGTCTACGTCGCGGACGTGCTGAGTGCCACCCCGGCCGAGCACCGGATCCTCGTCTTCGCCGGCGACGGAACGCTGAAGAAGGTGCTGGGCAAGGGCGAGCTCAACTACCCCAACGCCATCGTCGTGGGGAACCGCGGCGAGCTCTACGTCAGCGACAGCAACAACGGTCGCGTCGTCGTCATCGACGACGCCGGCAAGGTCTCCACGCTCGTCGCACGCGGCGTCGGCGACGGCGACCTGGGGCTGCCGCGCGGCCTGGCCATCGACGACGAGGGCCGGATGTTCGTCGTCGACACCACCGACCACATGGTGCGGCTGTTCACGACCGGGTCCTCGCCGACCGACCACCCGGGCTACGTCGGCTCGTTCGGCGACGAGGGCCACGACGACGGCAAGTTCACCTTCCCCAACGGCCTCGCCACGGACACCCGTGGACGCGTGTACGTGGCCGACCGGGAGAACAACCGCATCGAGGTGTGGGGCTACTGATGCCCACCGTGATGCGGTCCCACAGAAGTGGCCTGACGGAGGCGACGACGACGTCGTTGCAGCAGCACCGTTCCGGTTCACCGCACAACAACTGGAGTACACAACTTCACAGCCCAGATTGGAACGCGATCATGAGAAAGGAAAAGAAAGTGCGGAGGAGGTTGGTAGCGCTCGTTGCTACTGCCGCCGCCGCGTTCTTCCTGGGGGCGGTGCCGGCCTACGCCGACAACGGTCCCCACGTGTCAACCGCCACGAATGCGGCGACCACCGGCGTCCACATCACGGATGCCGGCCAGGGGCGTTGCGCCTCGTGTCACCGGGCCCACACGGCTCGCGCTGCCTTCCTGCTCAACGCCACGAGCGAGGAGAGCCTGTGCTACTCGTGTCACGGTGACGGCGGCACCGGAGCAACGACCGACGTGCAGAGTGGCCTGGGGTACGACGCCTCGTCGAGGACGACGTACCCGGACGGAACCACCACCCTGACCGTCAACCGCGGCACCAACGTGGTCGGCGCCCTTCGCGGCGGCGGCTTCGAGAAGGCCGCACTCGGTACGGGAAGCGCGACCAAGGAGATCTACTTCAACGCGTCGCGCAACTCGTACAGCTCACGAGCCCAGCTGGTCCCGCCGCTCACCACCCCGCAGACGACCACGTCCAGCCACCTCGGTGGAACCGGGATCATGTGGGGCAACGGAGCCCTGTCCTCGACGCCCAACCAGGGCAAGGACATGAGCACCACGACGACGACCAAGCTGGAGTGCACGGCGTGCCACGACCCGCACGGCAACGGGCAGTACCGCATCCTGCGGGCCGTTCCGACCGACTCGGG
>DASSQL010000214.1:0-11611 GCA_035702525.1 Ornithinibacter sp.
GTCGAGGCCTACAACGCGATGGTGGGCGCGCTGGAGTCGCGGGTCATGGTCACCGCCCGCCGGATGCACGACCTCGACCTCGTCGGCGACGAGATCCCGGTGCTCACCCCGGTCGAGACCGCGCCGCGCCCGATGACCTCCCAGGAGCTCATCGACGCCGCCACCGCCGAGGAGGCGCGCCCCGACCTGCTCCTCGACCTCGACCTCGCGGTGCCGGCGCTCCCCCGTCGACGCGACGCGGGCTGACCGGCATCCGGGCCGTCCGCCTCCCGTGGGCTACCCGAGCTGCGCGTCGACCACGGCGAACTCACGGTCGAGCACGCCCATGATCACGTCGTCGTGCCACCTGCCGTCGACCCAGCAGCTCTCCCGCTCCCGGCCCTCCTCGACGAAGCCGCAGGCACGGTACGCGGCGATGGCCCGGTCGTTGAAGTCGAGCACCTTCAGGTCGACGCGGTGCATCCCCCGCGTGCCGAAGGCGTGCCGCAGTACGAGCCGGATGGCCTCGGTGCCCAGCCCACGGCCGAGGAGCTCCGGCGCGTAGAGGCCGATGGCCAGGCGAGCCTTCCGCCCCGCCTCGCGCACGTCCAGCAGGAAGGCGTGGCCCGCGAGGTCGCCGTCGAACTCGACCGCCCAGCACACGGCCCCGTTGGCCGTCTTGGTGGCGAGGTAGTCGACCCAGAGGTCGGCCTCGGCGTCGGTCATGGCGCCCGTCGGGGTGTCGTCCCCGTAGCCGCGCTCGATCTCGCGGTGCCACCCGTGCCGCTGCCGGGCGACGCGGTCGTCGTCGCGGTACGCGCGCAGCGTCACCCTGGGCCCCACCAACGTCGGTGCCGTCATGCCCGCCATCGTCGCGCAGACCGTCACCGTCCGGGGGCCGTCAGCGTCCGGCGCGCCGGGTCACCGCCCGGCCGACCAACCGCCCGAGCACGGCCCCGGTCGCCGCCCCGACGAGCACGTCACCCGGGTAGTGCACCCCGGTGTAGACCCGGGAGAAGGCCACCGTCGCCGCGGCGGCCCGCAGTGGCAGCCGCAGGGACGGCACCACGTCACCCACCGCGACGGCGAACGCCAGCGCTGACGCCGAGTGCCCCGACGGGAACGAGGTCGAGGTCGGCATCGGCACCCAGCGGGCCTCCGGCACGGCATGGCCCGATCGATCGGGCCGGGCCCGGTTGCCGGCGAGCTTCATCGGCTGGTTCACGACGAGCGAGGCCGCCCCGATGGCCAGGACTCCCGCCTTCGCACCGCGCCGGCCGGTGGGGCCGCCGAACGCCGCGAGCGCGGCGGCCGTGAGGAACCAGGGCTTGGAGTGGTTCGCGAAGTGCGACAGCCGGCTCAGCGGGAGGTCCAGCGCCGGCGTCGACAGCCGGGCCACGGCCACGTAGACCGACCGGTCCCAGCGCCCCAGCCGGTGCAGCAGGCCCGACGTGCGGGCTGCGACGGGGTGCCCGTCGACCCCGCGCTGCTCGAGCCGCCGGGCCAGGCGCTCCTCGGCCGGCTGCACCGGTTCGGCCGACGGCTCCGGCCGTGGGTCGCTCATCCCGACACCGCCGGCCGGCCCAGGGCCGTGTGCCACAGCGCGCCCAACGTCGCGCCGGACGCGACGTGCACAGCGGGTGCGGCAGTGGGGCGCGCGAGCACGGCCCTGGCCTGCCGCACGGTGAGGGCTCCGGGCCGGATCACGAAGCGCAGGGGCGAGTCCATGGTGAGGGCCTCGCCGTCCACCCCGATCTCGACCGGACCGCCCGACGTGACCTCGAACTCGGTCGCGGCCCACTCGTTCCAGCCCGAGAACCGGCCGACCTGGCCGGCGGCCTCCAGCGCGGCGAACTTCTCGGCATCCGCCGCGCCGCGCACCAGCACGGACACCACGCCGAGCTGGCCGGTGTCGAGGACCGGCCGAGTAGAGGCGCCCCGCAGGTGCGAGAGCTGGTACGGGTTGTTCGACACGAGCACCAGGTTGGCCGACGTGACCTGCTCGCCCGAGGGAAGGGTGAACCGCAGGTCGAGCGGCACCGCCGCCGGCCCGATCAGGTCGGGCAAGGTGTCGGCTGCCGTGCGCAGCTTGGCGTCGCGGTACTCCTGCGACTGCACGATCCTGGCGTACAGGCCCATCGACGCGTTGTTCACGAAGGTGCGGCCGTTGACCTCGGCGAGGTCGATCACCCGGTCGACGCCGTCGTCGTACGCGTCGAGGGCACCGACCACGTCGGCGCGGTCCATCCCCAGGTCGAGGGCGAAGTGGTTGCGCGTCCCCGCCGGGATCACCACCATCGGGATGCCGTGCCGGCTCGCCACCGAGGCGACGAGCGCCTGTGACCCGTCGCCCCCGGCCATGCCGATGACGTCGGCACCCCGGGCGACGGCGTCCTCGGCGAGCGCGAGCAGGTCCGATCCCTTGTAGAGCACGATCGGCTCGATGCCGCGCTCCCGGCAGAGCCGCTCGAGCTCGAACTTCTCGACCTTCCCGCCGCCGGACCACGGGTTCATGATGAGCACCGCGTGGCGAGGCCGTGCGGCCACCACGACCTGCGACGGGTCCGCGGGCGGCGGCCGCAGCGCGACCCGCGCCGCCGCGGCCGAGACCGCGACCAGGAGCAGCCCGACCACCAGCACGCGCACGCTGTGGCTCGCGATCATCACGACGGCGAAGAGCACCAGTGCCGCGGCCCCGACCCCGAGGGCCACGAGCCGGGTGGTGCCCCGCCGCGAGACGGCGAACCAGGCCGCGACGACCAGGACCGCCAGGGTCACCACACCGGCGAGCAGGACGTCCCACCGGTTGACCAGGACGACGACGACGTAGACCACCCCGGCAGCGAGGGCGAGGAAGGCCAGCAGCGCCGCCGCCTGCTGCTGGCGGGTGGGTGAGGTGTGCTCCTGCGCCTGGTGGGTCACGGCTCCTCCTCCTTCACGGCGCCCGTCGGGGAGTCCTCCCAGGTCGCGCCGGTCAGTGTGATGTAGGCGGCCACCGCCTCGTCGAGGGTGGCGAAGAAGTGCTCGGGCTCGATGGCCCGCTCGAGCTCGTACCGGTGGATCTTGGCCCGCACCGGGTCCTTCATCTCGGCGAAGACCAGCGAGACGTCGTGGTCGTTGAGCCAGGAGTCCAGCTCGGCGAGGACGTCGGCCGCCGTGGTGTCGACGTCGGTCATGGGCTCGGCGGCCACGAGCACCCAGCGCAGGCCCGGGCGCTCGTTGACCATGGCGCGCACGGTGTCGCCGAACATCCGGGAGTTGGCGAAGATCAGCGGGGCGTCGAAGCGGAAGACGACCAGGCCCGGCAGCAGCTCGGCGTGGGGGTACATCTCGGTGTCGTGCAGGCCCGCGAGCCCCTCGACCCGGCCGAGCTCGGCGCGGTGTGGCCACCACACCCGCCGGAACACGTTGAGGATCGACAGCGTGATGGCGAGCAGGATGCCGGGCAGCACGCCCAGCAGCGCGACGCCGAGCAGCGCGGCCATGGCGAGCCAGAACTCGGTGCGCCGCTGGTGCCACAGCCGCCGCATCGCCGGGATGTCCGCGAGCGACAGGGCCGCCGCGATGACGATCGCCCCCAGCGTCGGCTGGGGGACGTACTCCATGGCCCCGGTCGCGAAGACCAGCACGACCGCGATGACGCCGGCCCCGACGACCCCGGTCACCTGCGAGCGCGACCCCGCCTGCTCGCTCACCGCGGTGCGCGAGCCACTCGTGCTGACCGGGAAGCCTTGGAAGAACCCGGCGAAGATGTTCGCCGCGCCGATGCCGATCATCTCCTGGTCGCCGCGCACCCGCTCCCCGCGCCGGGCCGCGAACGACGACGCGGTCGACATCGTGTCGGCGAGGGCGACGACGGCGATGGCCACGGCGCCGAGGAACAGCTCGGGGAGGTCACCAAGGGGCACGCTCGGGACGGTGAACGGGGGGAACCCCTGCGGCAGCACCCCGATCGTCTTCACCCCCTTCGCCTGCAGGTCGAGCAGGTTCACGGCCAACGCCGCCAGGACCACGACCACGAGCACCGCTGGGATCTTCGGCAGCAGGCGCTGCAGGAGCAGGATGCCGACCAGCGAGATCACGCCGAGGGCCGCCGCGGTGGGGTTGACCAGCCCGTCGGCGACCCCGACCGCGAAGGCCCTGGCCTCCTGGATGAGCCCGTCGGCGTCGACCGAGAAGCCGAACAGCTTGGGCAGCTGCCCGACGATGATGGTCAGCGCCAACCCGGCCATGTAGCCGAGCTGGGTGGGCTTGGACAGCAGGTCGGCGACGAAGCCGAGGTGCGCCATCCCGGCCACGGTCATGACGACGCCGACGAGCACGGCCAGCACGGAGGCCAGGGCGACGGCCTTCGCCGGGTCCCCGTCGGCCAGCGCCAGCGGTGCGATCGTCGCGGCGATCATCGGCCCGAGCGAGGAGTCGGGGCCGAGCACGAGGATGCGTGACGGGCCGAAGATCGCGTAGCCGAGCAGGCACAGGATCGACGTGTACAGGCCGGTGACCGGGGGCAGCCCGGCGAGCTCGGCGTACGCCATGCCCTGCGGCACCAGGAGGGCGGACAGCACCAGTCCGGCGACGAGGTCCTTGGCGAGCCAGCCCCGCTGGTACTCGCGGAAGAGCGCCACGCCGGGGACGAACTGCACGAACCGACCAGCTCCGCTCGGGGCCGGCGGCGCGGCCGTGGGCACGCTCATCCAGCGACCGCCTTCCCTCACCTCCGGCGCCGCGACCACCCGCGTTGCACCTGACCTACCGCGATCGTCGCGACGGTGGGGGCGCAGGGGCATCACCCAGCCCGGGTGACCGGCCGGCGCCGCTCACCTTGCGGGTTCTCGCAACGACTCGTGCGGCCGATACCCACCGAGGTGCGGGTGCGACGTGGTCGGATGTGCGCGTGGAGCGACGACGGGGGCCCGGGGCCAGAGCAGTGCTCGTCGTCGCGACGGCAGGGGTGGGCGCGGTGCTCGGACTGGCCGGCTGCGCCCAGGGTCCGGCGACACCCACCCCGTCGGCGTCGGTCTCCGCCGCCCCGGTGGCTGCGGCCGCACCGCGTGGCCCGACGACCGGCGACCTGCTGGTGCAGGGCAACCTGCGGGGACTCGAACCGGGAGCCGGCGCGGCCACCGTCCGGGTCGAGCTGTGGCCGCACGACGACGACACCGAGGTCGGCGAGGCGGCGGACCTGTGGGAGTCCGAGCCGGTGACGGTCGACGCCGCGGGGCACTGGGCGGTCGAGGTCGACCCGTCGGCACTGCCGTCGAAGTTCCTCTCGCCGGCCCAGCCCTACGTCAACTTCGACCTGGTGGTCCTGGCCGGGGCCACCGGCACGCAGTGGGGCACCACCGCGTGGCTGACCGACGACGGCGACGTCTGGCGCAGTGAGGGCGCCACGGCGGGCGACCGGGTCATCGACCTCTCGATGGACTTCGGCACCCGTCAGCTCACCCTCACCGACTCGCTGGGCGAGGCCACCACCTCGCCGCTCACCCTCGGCGAGCTGGGACCGCCCGCCGACTGACGCCTCAGAGCTCGAGCTCGTAGTGGAAGGTCATCGGGCCGCCCTCGCCCTCGGTGCGCCGGAAGCCCTCGGACTCGTAGAGGTGCCGGGCGGCGACGTCGTCCTCGCTCGTGGCGAGGTCGACGAGGTCGCACCGCCGCACGATGGCCCGGTCGACGCACGCCCGCAGGAGCGCTCGCCCGAGCCCGGTGCCCCGGCGGCCGGGCACCACGTAGAGCTCGGCGAGGTAGCACTCCTCGACCAGGCTCCACAGGGCCGGCCGGAACCGCAGCACGGCGACGCCCTCGGCGTCCCCGGCGAGCAGCACCTCGGTGCTCCCGTCGGCCACCAGCTGCTCGAGCCGCGACGCGAGGGCTGGCGCGCCCGGGGTCGGGTCGTCGTACTCGGTGTTGAAGTCGTGCAGCAGCCGCCCGGCGACCGCGAGCGCCTCGGCCCCGACCGCGAGCGTGACCGGCGCCGGCACGGCATCCGCCTCGCTCATCGGGCCTCCCTCGGTCAGTGCAGCGAGCCGGCTTCGGCGAAGCTCGCGTCGTGCACCATCTTGTCGGACTTGCCGGCCGCCTTGAGGTCGCGGCGGATGTCGTTGGGCAGCGAGAACATGATCGACTCCTCGGCCGCGACGACCGGCGTCACGTCGCCGAAGCCGCGAGCGGCGAGGTGGTCGAGCACCTCACGCACGAGGATCTCGGGCACCGACGCACCGGACGTGACGCCCACGGTGGACACACCCTCGAGCCAGGCCTCGTCGATCTCGTCGGCGTAGTCGACGAGATGGCCTGCGCGAGAACCGTGCTCGAGCGCGACCTCCACGAGACGCACCGAGTTGGACGAGTTGCGCGAGCCGATGACCAGCATCAGGTCGCAGTCGGCGGCCATCTGCTTGACGGCCAGCTGGCGGTTCTGGGTGGCGTAGCAGATGTCGTCGCTGGGCGGGTCCTGCAGGGAGGGGAACCGCTCGCGCAGCCGCCGCACGGTCTCCATGGTCTCGTCGACCGACAGGGTCGTCTGCGAGAGCCAGACGACCTTCTCCGGGTCGCGCACCGTGACGTGGTCGACGTCGTCGGGGCCGTCGACGAGCTGGATGTGCTCGGGCGCCTCGCCGGCGGTGCCGATGACCTCTTCGTGGCCCTCGTGGCCGATGAGCAGGATGTCGTAGTCGCTGTCGGCGAAGCGCACGGCCTCGCGGTGCACCTTGGTGACCAGCGGGCAGGTGGCGTCGATGGTGCGCAGCGACAGCGCGCGCGCCTCGTCGTGGACGACCGGGGCCACCCCGTGCGCGGAGAACACGACGGTCGCGCCCTCGGGCACCTCGTCGGTCTCGTCGACGAAGATCGCCCCGCGCTTCTGCAGCGTGGTCACGACGTGCTTGTTGTGCACGATCTCCTTGCGGACGTAGACCGGGGAGCCGTAGAGCTCGAGGGCCTTCTCGACCGTGACGACCGCCCGGTCGACGCCCGCGCAGTAGCCGCGGGGGGCGGCGAGGAGCACGCGCTTCGTGGAGTCAGCCATGCCCTCCATCGTAGGTGCCCGCACGGTCGAGCCCCGAACTGCTCGACGACGGGGTCACGCCTCGGCCGGATCCCCGCGACCCCGTCAGAACGCGTGCGGCCCGAACCGCTGCCAGGCGATGAACGCAGCGAGGAGGGCGACCACGACGTTGACCGCGACCATCGAGGACTCGTGGCGGCGCAGGTGCACCGGGATGGCGAGCACCATGAGGGCGAGCAGGCCCAGGGCTGCGAGCGGGGTGAGCCACACGAGGGTGCCGGTCGCGGCCGGGAGCACCAGGCCGATCGCCCCCAGCAGCTCGAGCACGCCGATCAGCTTCACCGTGCTGGGCGAGAAGTCGTCGACCCAACCCATCTGGTCGGCCAGCCGCTCCTTGTGCTGCGTCAGCTTCATGGTCCCGGAGATGCCGAAGGCGAGCGCCAGGACGATCTGCAGGGTCCAGAGCAGGGTGTTCATGGGGGGTCCTCCGGTGTCGGCACGCCCACGCCCGGGTGCGGGGCCACGCCGAAGCCTGCCACCGGCCGGGTCGGTGACCACGTCGATCACCGGTTCGGCCGCCTCGGTGGCGCTGACGGCCGCGCCGCCTAGAGTTCGGCGCATGAGCACACCGGCAGCCCAGGGTCGCGGTCCGCTGCCCGAGAAGGCGGCCGACACGACGGCCGAGCAGCCCTGGCCGGTGCGCCTGCTGTCGATGAAGATCGGCGAGTACGTCGACAAGATGTCGACGCTGTGGGTCGAGGGCCAGGTCGTGCAGCTCAACCGGCGCCCCGGGGCGCGCACCGCCTACCTCACCCTGCGCGACCCCGACGTCGACATGAGCCTGTCGGTGTCGATCCACGTCAACGCCCTCGACGCGATGCCGGGCCCGCTCGGCGAGGGCGCCCGCGTCGTGCTCCAGGCCAAGCCGGCGTTCTGGACCCAGCGCGGCTCGCTGATGCTCGACGCCCGGCAGATCCGGCCGGTCGGTGTCGGCGAGCTGCTCGCCCGGCTCGAGTACCTCAAGCGGCACCTGGCCCAGGAGGGCCTGTTCGACCGCGACCGCAAGCGCCCCCTGCCCTTCCTCCCCCGCCGGGTGGGCCTGGTCTGCGGGCGGGCCAGCGCGGCCGAGCGCGACGTCGTCGAGAACGCGCTGCGCCGCTGGCCGGCCACCCGGTTCGAGATCCGCCAGGTCGCCGTGCAGGGCGCGACGGCGGTCGCCGAGGTGACCGCCGCGCTCGCCGAGCTCGACGCGCACCCGGAGGTCGACGTCATCGTCATCGCCCGCGGCGGCGGCGGCGTGGAAGACCTGTTGCCGTTCAGCAACGAGACCCTGGTGCGCGCGGTGGCCGCGGCCCGCACCCCGGTGGTCAGCGCCATCGGTCACGACGTCGACACCCCCCTGCTCGACCTCGTCGCCGACCACCGCGCCTCCACCCCCACCGACGCCGCGAAGGCGATCGTGCCGGATGCCGAGGCCGAGCGGGCCGCCGTCACGGCATCGCGCGACCGGGCCCGCCGGGCCCTGGCCGGTCGGCTGCACCACGAGCGTCGCCGGCTCGTCGAGCTGCGCAGCCGCCCCGTGCTCACCGACAAGGGTGCCTTCGTGCGCAGCCAGCGCGACGTCGTCGCGGCGCTGCGGGACCGCGCCCGGCGCCGCCTCGAGAGCCAGCTGCACCGCGCCCGCGACCACACGGCGCACCTGCGCGCCCAGGTGCGCACGCTGTCACCGCAGTCGACGCTCGACCGCGGCTACGCGATCGTGCAGCAGGTCGACGGTTCGGTCGTGAGCGACCCGGCACAGCTCGAGGTCGGCGAGCTGCTGCGGGTCCGCGTCGCCCGCGGTGACTTCGCCGCCCGCCCGGTCGGCAGCGACGAGGTTTGACCACCAGGTGTCCCCGACGGGCTCCTGGAGGACCAGGCAGGCGGTATCGGTAGGAGAAATCGGGGTCATGGCACCGATTTCTCCTACCGATACCGATTCCGGACCAGAGTCGGCACGCCCTCGCCCACTGCGCGGACCTCGTCGGTCGTCGCGGATAGGCTGCCCGGCATGGCGAAGAAGGCCGACACGGCCGACCCCACCACCCCCGACCCGGCGGGCCCCGAGGCGACCGCCCCGGCGGCGGACGACGCGAACTCCGACGTCGCGGCGCTGTCCTACGAGCAGGCCCGCGACGAGCTCGTCGACATCGTCGCCCGGCTCGAGAACGGGCAGGCCGGGCTCGAGGAGAGCATGGACCTCTGGCAGCGCGGCGAGGCGCTGGCCACCCACTGCGCCACCTGGCTCGACCACGCCGAGGCGAGGATCACCGCCGGCGACTGACCGGGGCGCCGTGCGGCCCGGGCCGCACGCAGCAGTTCAGGTCGCACGCGGCAGCTGCCGCGCGGCATCCGACGTTCTGCGTGGCGCCGCAGAGCGAGCCCTCAGGAAGTGACGGGCTGGAGGTGCTCGATGAACTCGGCCATCTCCTCGAAGCTCGCCGTCCCCGTGACGAGGGTGGTGAGCTCGCCCGCGGCCTGCGGGTCGTCGACCAGGCTGTTCTGCACCTTGGTGTCGCGCTCGTACTTGACCCAGGTGCGGCCACCGGCGTCGAGGGTGCCGGTCTTGGGGGCCCGGTTGGTCTGCGCCTCGACCCACAGCGGGGTGGGGTCCTTCGTCTGCTCGACGGCGACGTAGGTGCCCGAAGGGGTCTGGTAGCCGGCGTGCCACGTCGAGAACCCGTCGGTGGTGCGCACGAACCGGGCCGAGGTGGTGGACCAGCCCTCGGGGAGCCCGACGGCCTCGACGATGGGCCAGCCGGTGCGCGCCTTGACGTCGACCGCGGTGGCGTGGACGTCGACCGGCGGCCCGCTCACCGAGCTGACCCGGGGCACGATCATGATCAGCACCAGCACCATGCCGACCACCGCGGCCAGGGACAGCACGAGGTTCTTGGCGGACCCCATGGAGTAGCGGCTCTTCGGGGGTGCGGGCGTCGTCACCCCCATATCGTCGCCGACGGGCGCCCGGGACGCCCAATCGCCCCGGCGATAAGGTTGACCAGCCGCACCGACGTCATCGCAGACAAGGACGAGATGACCACCACGACCTCGACCGCACCGCCCGCCCGCCGCAGCCCGAGGACGGAGCCGTGAGCGCCGACGCCGCACCGGTCGTCGTCATCGGCGAGCTGCTCGTCGACATCGTCCACACCCCCGACGGCCAGACCGCCGAGCACGTCGGCGGGTCACCGGCCAACGTCGCCCTCGGCCTCGCGCGCCTCGGCCACGACACCTGGTTCGCCACCCTCGTGGGCACCGATGCACGCGGCATCCGGTGCACCGAGCACGTCGAGGCCGGCGGGGTGAAGCTGCTGCCGGGCAGCACCGACCCCGCCCACCCGACGTCCACGGCCGCCGCGACCATCGACGAGTCGGGCGCCGCCACCTACGTGTTCGACCTGCACTGGAACCTGCCGGCAGTGCAGCTTCCCGAGGGCACCGGCCACCTGCACATCGGCTCGATCGGCACCACGCTGACACCCGGCGACACCGAGGTCACCGCCGCGGTGCACCGTGCCCGGGCCGCCGGAACCGTGTCGTACGACCCCAACATGCGGCCCACCATCATGGGCAGCGCGGATGCCGTGCGCCCCCGCGTCGAGGAGCTCGTGGCCCTCTCCGACGTGGTCAAGTGCTCCGAGGACGACATCGAGTGGCTCTACCCCGGCGAGACGCCCTCGCAGGTGATGACCCGCTGGGCCGGCCTCGGCGCCGCCCTCACCGTCGTCACCCTCGGCCCCCGTGGCGTCACCTGGCGCGCGGCCTCCGGTGACGAGGACAGCGAGCCGGCCCAGGACATCACCGTCGTCGACACCGTCGGCGCGGGTGACTCCTTCATGGCCGGCCTGGTGAGCGGCCTGCTCGACGACGGCCTGCTCGGCAGCACGGGCGCGCGCGAGCGGCTGCGTGCCGCCGGGCTCGCCGACGTGCGCCCCGCCATCGACCGCGCCCTGGCGACGAGCGACCTCACGGTCCGCCGCGCCGGTGCCTACGCCCCGACCCGGGAGGAGATCCGATGACCGACTTCAGCTACGAGGACCTGCTCCCCGTCGGCGCCGACGAGACGCCCTACCGGCTGCTGACCACCGAGGGGGTGTCGGTCGTCGACGGCCCCGGCGGGCGCCGCTTCCTGCAGGTCGAGCCCGAGGCGCTGCGGGCGCTCACCGAGACCGCGATGCACGACATCGCCCACTACCTGCGCCCCGCGCACCTGCAGCAGCTCGCGAACATCCTCGACGACCCCGAGGCGAGCAACAACGACAAGTTCGTCGCGCTCGACCTGCTCAAGAACGCGAACATCGCGGCGGGCGGTGTCCTGCCCATGTGCCAGGACACCGGCACCGCGATCGTCATGGGCAAGCGCGGCCAGCACGTGCTCACCCCGGGCCGCGACGAGGAGCCGATCAGCCGCGGCGTGTACGACGCCTACACCCGGCTCAACCTGCGCTACTCGCAGATGGCGCCGGTGACGATGTGGGACGAGCGCAACACCGGCTCCAACCTGCCCGCCCAGATCGAGCTCTACGCCGACACCGCGGCCGGCCACGAGACCACCTACAAGTTCCTCTTCATGGCCAAGGGCGG
>DASSQL010000215.1:0-17990 GCA_035702525.1 Ornithinibacter sp.
CCCTGATCCCCTCCCCCGCGCGTGCCCTATACGTGCCCTAACGGTGGTTACATGTGGTCATCCTTGACCTGCTGTGAGCACGAATACGCGGTGGCAAACGTGCAGGTCAGAGCCCTATTTTGCCAGATCAGAGGGCTGCGGGGAACTGGCCAATCGGCAGGTTCGAGTCCTGCCGGGGGCGCGTCGAGAATGTAGGACTCCGCCTGACGTTCGACGTTTCGGCTTCCCCGGACACCTGACGGTGTTTCGGCTGAGGCGCCTGGTCGCGGCTGGCGACCACCAGGTATCCATCGCTCTCGGGGTCGAAGGTGGTGGACTGCACCGTGAGCCCGACGCTCCCCAGCTGCGCCACGAGGTCGTCGTACCGGTAGGGCCAGATGGACAACCGCTCCGAACAGGCTCGCACCGCCCCATCCGGCTCGACCTGGGCGACCACGATCTCGAGGAAGTGCTCCTGCTCCCAGCGCTGCTCGATCTGCCAGTAGTAGCTGACGACGGCATCGCGGTCGTTGCGGCGGACGAGTCGATCGCGGACGTCCACCCGTGAGCCGGCGGAGCGCACGCGCTCCCAGTTGCGTGACGTGAGCACAAGGCGTCCGCCCGGATTCAGCAACCGCGACATCGCTTCCAGCGCGGTCAGGCGCCCGGCTGCCCCCTCGGCGTGCCCGAGCGAGTTGCCGACGCAGAACACCAGATCGAACGTGGAGTCCTCCAGGTGGTCGGGCAGCTTGTCCCAGCTCGCGCGGAGGGCTCGAAGCGAGACACCCTGTTCGCTGGCGAGCGTCTCGGTGCGGCGAACCATCCCGTCGCTGGCGTCTGTGGCGACCACGTCAAGGCCGAGACTCGCCAGGCCGACGGCGAGCTGGCCGGTTCCACACGCGCAGTCCAGGACCCGCGCGTGGGGGGGCAGCGGGCCCACGACCTCGCTGTAGTAGGCCGTGGCTGCCTTGGCGGGGGTCAGCTTGTCGTCCCCGATCAACCACTCGTAGACGTCGGACAGCGCCCCATACCCAGCCACCGCGATCACCTCCGTCACTCGTCGACACGCGGGTCGGACCGCGCCCGCGATTCGTCCCTTGCGCCTCGCGGTGTGCCGGGCCGTGCCAGCGAGGCACTGAGCACGACACAACCACCTCGGGCCGCGAGGACTCCACCCGATATCCAGTGGGAGGCCCGGCAGTTCGGGATGTTCAGGCGGCGGTGGCGGGGCGCGCCCGAACGACCATCGCCAGCGCCGCCGTCCCGAACGCCCATGCAACACCCGCGCCGGTCCACGAGACTCCGCGGAAGAGAAGCACCAGCACGCCCACGACTCCCTGCACCACGACGAACACCGGACGGAAGTCGCGGTACCGGCGGCGCAGCCCCTCGGCGAGGCCGAAGAAGGTCGCCGCGACCACCACGCCGAGAACGGCGAGGAGCAGGGCGACCACATACCCGGCGCCCGCCCATGGGCCGGTGGTCGGGTGCCGACGCTCGAGGACCAGGACCCACACGCCGAGACCGATGACGGCGACGCCGGCAGCACCTTGGAGAGCGGACACCGCCACGACCGCCCGCTCGACCAGGAGCGCCGACGGAGGCGGCGTCGGGTCCGTGGACCCGAATCTCAGGTGATCGCGGGCTCGGCGGATCCCCCTATCACCGAACTTAAGGCGAGCCACCCCGCGGATCAGGGCCAGGACGGCGATCGCGAACGGAGCAGCAAGCAGGACACGCGCGAGCAGGCTCCCCGATGCGTTCGCGGCGAGAGCCAGGCACCCTGCCACCGCGATGCCGGGCACAGCGAACCGAGCCCACGCTCGTTCCCAGGGCAGCGCCGCCGCGACGAGCAGATACGTGTACGGGACGACGAAGACCACCGTCAGGCCCAGACCACTGGACACGGACACAGCGGCGGCCCCAACGGCAACCAGCGGGCCGACCAGGAGCAGTGCCCACTGGCCCGGCCTCGGTCGCCACACGGCGGCGGATACGACGGCGGCCATCGCGCCCGTCACACCGGCGTAGAGCCAGGCCTCACTCATCCGTCCCCCGTTCAACGGTCGGCCCACTCCGCGGGCGTCCCGCCTGAGTCTGCCCAGGCCGGCGACTCATCGGATGAGCGCCGGTACTCACACCCCCATCGAGCTGCCGCCACGGCCGAACGCACGTTGCGTGATCGCATCAGTCGCCGGATGAGCGTGCGGCGGGACCGGCACCCGCCTGGGCACAGCGACCGCCCGGGACCGCCGTCCCGCTCAGACCCGTTCGACGCG
Source organism: Ornithinibacter sp. (assembly GCA_035702525.1). Classification (GTDB taxonomy): domain Bacteria; phylum Actinomycetota; class Actinomycetes; order Actinomycetales; family Dermatophilaceae; genus Fodinibacter. The sequence continues at coordinate 2,259 of DASSQL010000215.1, forward strand.
GTCGGCCTGTGGTCCTCGATCGCTCTGTCGCACCTGGTACCGGACCCGGTCGCCCTGGTGCAGCGCCTCGACGCCCCGCAGGACCGACACGTGCACGAACAGGTCCGGTCCTCCGGCATCCGGGGCGATGAAGCCGAAGCCCCGGTCCGCGTCGTAGCGCGCGACCACTCCCTCGCCGCCGCGCGCCGGGACGTCGGACGCCTCCCGGTGTCCCGACCGCGAGCGGGCCGTCGACGTCGTGGGTGTGCCGCGCGGTGTCGCGTCGCGCGCAAGGCGCACGTCGCGAGCCTGTGGGCCCTTGTCGCTCATGACGACGTCGTACGTCACCCGGTCCCCTTCGCCCAGCTCAGGGAGCCCGTCGGCCAGCTCGCGGACGTGGACGAAGACATCGGGGCCGCCCGACTCGGGGGTGATGAACCCGAAGCCCTTGCCTCCGTCGTACCAGGACACGGTGCCGTCCGCCCCGTCGGATGCCGGGGTCTGCTGGGCGGCCTGGGCTCCCAAGGGCAGCAGATGGTCAGCCTGCGGCCCCTTCTCCCCGTCGACGACGAGGAACGCCACCCGCTGCTCCTCCGAGAGCACGCCGCCCCCGACGATGGCCGAGCTGTGCACGAAGATCTCGGCACCACCGCCGTCGGGCGTGATGAAGCCGTACCCCTTGGCAGGTTCGTACCAGGCGACCGTGCCCAGCACACCCAGCGGTGCATCGGCGGCCTGGTCAGCCGTGACCCGGACGCGGCGTGCCTGCGGGCCGCGGTCCCCCTCGCCGATCTCGAACTCGACGACCTGCCCCTCCCGGAGCAGCTTCACCGCGTCGTCGCTGACGATCTCGGACGCATGCACGTACAGGTCCTCTGCCTCCTGCCCGAGGGCGATGAAGCCGAACCCTCGGTCGGCATCGAACCAGCGAACGGTTCCCTCGGTCACGGCTGACTCCTTGTCGAAGCTACGGTCGGTGCTCCCCCAGTGTCCCCGACGTGACTGTGACACGCGCCCGGCGCTCGGCAGCGGCAGCGGCGGACGTCTGAGGCCGTGACGGGATGCCGCCACTGGCTGCATCCTCCACGAGGTGACGAATGACCCCCCGGGTGTCAGACCTCGTTGGCCCGCACCAGGTCGATCATCGCCTGCGTACCGCGAGCGTCCTCGAGGGTCCACGGGAACTCGACACCGGTGCGCAGGGTCGCGACGAGGCTCTCGAACTGAAGCACGTACTGACGCACCCCCGGGAACCGGTCGACGCGCGTCGTCTCGCCCTGGTCCAGGTGTACCTGCGCCTCGCCCACGAGCCCGGCGTTGAACGGCGCGGTCACCCGGATCAGTCCCTTCTCGCCCTGGAACGTGACCTCCTGGCGCGGGTACAGACGGGTCGAGGTGAGCGCGCAGTAGCTGAACTCACCGGCCGGCCCGGCCATCGTCCCGGTGACCTGGGCCCACACGTCGACGCCGTGCTCCCTGCGGATCCGCGAGGTGAGCTCCACCGGTTCGGCACGCGCAGCGAACCGTGCCGAGCCGTAGGCGTACACGCCGATGTCCGGGATCGACCCACCACCGGTCTCCGGACGGTTGCGGATGTTGCCCTCGTCCGGCAGGTCGAAGCTGAACACGGCATCCACGTGCCGGAGCCTGCCGATCGCGCCCTCGTCGATCAGGGTTCGAACGCGCTGCCACTGCGGGTGGTGCACGATCATGTACGCCTCAGACGCGAACAGACCGGTCCGGTCGCGGGCAGCGATCAGCGCGTCGATCTCCGGCGCGGTCATTGCGATCGGCTTCTCCGTCAGGACGTGCTTGCCCGCCTCCAGTGCCTTCAGGGTCCACTCGACGTGCAGGTGGTTGGGCAGCGGGATGTACACCGCCTCGATCGTGGGATCGGCCAGCATCGCGTCGTAGTCGAGGTGCACGACGAGGTCGGGCGCGAAGGCCTTGAACGGCTCCGCCTTGGCCGCGGACGACGTGGCCAGCGCTGCGAACCTGGCACCCCGCGCCTCGTGGATCGCCCGGGCAGTCTGGGCGAGGGCGAAGCTCGAAGCGCCCAGCACTCCGACGTTCACAGGTTCCATGTGTCCTCCTCATCATCATCGTCTGCTGAGTGGCGAGCGAAGCTCGTGAATGCACCAACGGATGGTCGGGGGCTCCCGCCTGCTGTCGCGCTCGAGGCGTCCCGTGCCACGGCATGCAGGCCACGCCGCTCACGCTGATGATCGGACGCTACCGCGCCGTATCCGCGGCAGCTCTGGAAGTGCGCCGCCGGACGGGCAGTCGACCCGCTGACGCCCACGACCACGCTCAGCGATCGCCCGATGAGGTGCGTCTGTCCGTCCGTGGGAGCACCCGGTCGACGCCGTGAGCCGCAACCGCTCGTCGCGTGGAGGTGTGGGAGCTCAGGCGCCCCCGGACAGGAAGCCGAGCAGCGCGGCGGAGGGGTGGAGGGCCGTCGAGATGTTCGCCGCCGTGACGAGGGCGAAGGCTCCGGCGAGCAGCAGCAGGCCGGCGCCTCCCGCGGCGAGCACCCGCCGCCACGATCGCTCGGCCCGGTCCGTGCGAGTGCGTCGGCGCCACAGCACCACCGCACCCCGGATCAGAGCAAGGGTCACAGCGGTTCCCAGCACCGCCATGACCGCGTGGTAGCGCACGAAGTCGGCGTGCAGCACCTCCGCCGCAGGCGTCGAGGCACCGCTTGCGACCACCTGCCGCGCCTGCTCCACGGCCGGTTCCAGCCGGCCACCCGGGTCCGCGAACGACAACACCCCCAGCACCGACGACAGCGGAGCCACGGCACCCTGGAGGTTGGCCACGACCACCAGCAACGACACCACGGCCAGACCGCTGGCTCCCAGGCCGAGCATCGCGAGGCCCCATCGCCGAGCACGGCTGCCGGCATCCGTGCTCGCCCGCCACACCCTGCCGAGCAGGATGCAGAGCACGACGAGGAGCACCGTCGACAGCGTCGCCTTGACGACGTGGAACCGCGACCAGAACTCAGCGGTCGCCGAGAGCTCTCCCAGCCGGCCGTCACCCGTGGCCCACAGCTGCACGAACCCGTTGGTGACCCCGGCGCGCAGCGCGGTCAGGTCGCCGTAACGACCCCCTGACAGCGCTGAGGCCAGCGGGAACGGCGCCAGGGCCACGAGGCTGACGAGCAGCGCGGTGGTCGCCGTCAACGCTGCCAGGTGTCGCGGCCGGGCCGGGTCGGTGCGAGTGGATGCGGTGGTGGTCATCAGCGGTGCCCCTCGAATCTGGCGTGGGCGTGGTTGTCGAATGTAGCCAGGATGACTGAACCTCCGGGGCCGCCCGCTGCCGTGTTGCGCAGTGGCTCGCTGTGCGGCGGTTCGCCAAGGCCCGCGGCTAACGGCGTTGCCAGGTCCAGGCCGAGCGCAGGATGAAGGCCAGCAGCACCACTTCGAGCCCGATGGAGAGGCCGTAGAAGTACAGGTAGTCCCATGACTCCCCCGCGGCGTTGTAGATCGAGACCGGGACATAGAGCGTGGCCGCGGCCAGGTTGACCGTGCGGTTGGCACGGGCCGGCAGCGTCGCGGAGAGCACGATCATCAGGGCCGGGACGGCGATGAGGGTGAGCGAGAGCGCGACGAAGGTCGGGCCGGTGTCGAACTCGTGCACCCGACCCGCCCGGATGTCGTCGACGAAGCCCGGCTTGTACAGCGCGAGGTAGTCGACATAGATGTACAGGAACATGAAGCTGGCCCAGGCCGCCGCGAGCCGGACCTGCACGGGCAGGCGCCCGTCGTCGAGCGTGCTCGTCGCGAGCGGGTGCTCCGGCGCGGTCGGGGTGTAGGGCGTTCTCATCGTGGTGCTCCTCGGGGTGATCGGGTAGGCGCCTCCACTGTTCTCGATGCCGGCGGCGCGCACATCAGCCCCGGAGCCGGGACCCGACCTGGCCGTCGGACCACTCGCCCGGTCGTACTTTCGGCGGATACGCCGATCGCGCGGGCTGCCTAGGCTGACCGGGTGGCCGTCGACGCACTGCGCTCGCTGTGGGTCGAGCCGCGATCCCCCAACCCCCCGGCGAGGGGACGTCGCGACTGGGCCCTCGTGGCGGCCTTTGCCTGCTGGACCGCGCTCGAAGCGGCGCTCCGCCAGGACGCCGCGCCTCGCGTGCTGTGGCTGGTTGCCGCTGTTGCGGCCGTCGCCCCGCTGCCGTGGCGCCGCGAGCACCCGTTCGGGGCGGCCGCGGTGGCCTTCGGCCTGCTGACGGCGGTCGACGTGGTCAGGATCCTCACCCGATCCCACGGCGTCCTGCCCTCGAGTGTGTCGGCCACCCTGGTCCTGACCTACGCGCTGTTCCGGTGGGGCTCCGGTCGGGGGGCGGCGGGCGGCCTCGGCGTCATCCTCGTCTGGCTGGTCGTCACCAACGTCGCCGACCCCACCAGCCTGACCGACACGCTCGCCGCATACGGGTTCTTCCTCTTCGCCGCAGCGCTCGGCGCCGCGGTCCGGTACCGCGCAAGGATCCGGGTCCGCGACGTCGACGAGGCCAAGGCCCGCGAGCGCGAACAGCTCGCGCGCGAGCTGCACGACACCGTCGCCCACCACGTCTCGGGGATCGCCATCCAGGCCCAGGCGGGCCGTGCCGTCGCGGCCACCGACCCCGAGCGGGCCATCGAGGCCCTGGCGACCATCGAGGATGCCGCGACCCGCACCCTCACCGAGCTGCGCGCCATCGTCGGTGTGCTGCGCGCATCGCAGCGCAGCGAGCTCGCGCCCCAGCCGGGCGTGGCCGAGCTGGGGCAGCTGATGGATGACGGCCAGCGGCCCGGTGTCGAGGTGGTGCTCGCCGGCGACCTCCACGACCTCAGCCCCGCCGTCGGGGCCGCGATCTACCGCCTCGCCCAGGAGTCGGTCACGAACGCCCGTCGGCACGCCCGCCACGCCACCCGGGTGACCGTGACCGTCACGGGTGACGCCGACCGGGTGCAGCTTACCGTGGACGACGACGGCTCCTCCGCGGCTGCGGGCCGCGCCTCAGGCGGCTATGGCCTGGTGGGGATGCGCGAGCGCGTCAGCCTCCTCGGCGGCACGTTCCACGCCGGACCCGCCGCCGGCCGCGGCTGGCATGTAGAGGCGACCCTGCCACGGACGGCGGCGACACGGTGAGCATCCGGGTGCTCATCGCCGACGACCAGGCCATCGTGCGAACCGGTCTGACGATGCTCCTCGACGCCCAGCCCGACATCGAGGTCGTCGGCGCAGCCGCCGACGGGCGGGAGGCGGTGCGCCTGGCGCTCGAGCTGCGCCCCGACGTCGGCCTGTTCGACATCCGGATGCCGGTGATGGACGGCATCGAGGCCACCCGCCGACTGGCCGGCCCCGACGTCGCCGACCCCTTGCCGATCGTCGTCATCACCACCTTCGACCTCGACGAGTACGTGCACGGCGCGCTCAAGGCCGGGGCCCGCGGCTTCCTGCTCAAGGACGCCGGGCCTGCGCTGCTGACCCAGGCCATCCACGCGGCCGCCGACGGCGACGCGCTCATCGCCCCCAGCGTGACCGTCCGGCTCCTCGCGGCCTTCGCGCACGCCCGGACCGAGCCGCCCGTGCAGCCGATCGAGCCGTTGACGGCCCGCGAGGAGGAGGTCCTCCTGCTCGTGGCCCGGGGTCGCACCAACAGCGAGATCGCCACGCAGCTCCACATCACCTCGAGCACCGTCAAGGCCCACCTCGCGAGCATGATGCGCAAGCTCGGGGCCCGCAACCGCGTCGAGGTCGCCATGTGGGCCCACGAGACCGGCCGCATCCAGACCTCCCGAAGGACGGTCCAAGACCGGAGGCAGCTTGGCGGGAACCAGAATCTGTGAGGCCCCATGGGCGCCGTGCGCCTCACGTCTCCGACGGCCCAGGGGAACGCACGACCCGCGGCACGTGAGGGCGCTTGACCGCGTGAGCCCCTGCCCGCTCAGTCAGTTGGGAAAGGGTCCGTCGTTGGTGAGGACGGGCGCGAGCAGAGACCACAGTGCCGGCTCGGGGTCGGGTGTGTGTCCAGCGATGGGCGGCGCAAGCCCACCAACTTCCAGTAGGCCGGACTGCACCCCAGCGGCGCCTCGATCGCACAACGGAGTCAGATCAGGGACGGCCGCCAGACGGGCGTGACAACGACGGTGGTCGCGCCGGCAAGTGGTCACCTCCGCCGGCGGTTCCGGTTGGCACGGCTTCGGATCGGTGTCTGAACGTGCTGTTGCTATTGGCGGGTCCAGACAACTCCGCTGGGGTCGCTGAGGGTGTCGGTGCTCGCGTCGTAGGTGGCCTCGATGGTGATGTGGCCGAAGACGTTGCCGCCGGGGATGCAGACCAGGAGCACGTCCGCCACAAGGACGTCACCGTCGACGCGGCCGGTCCCGGCGAAACGTGCCGGGTCGCCGCCGCACACGGTGGCTACGTCGTCGAAGTAGCGCACGCCGAGAGCGCCTTTGGTGGAACCGCTGATCTTCATGGTCTGGTTGCTGCCATCGGTATCGATGGAGGTCCAGGTCCCGGCGAACGGTGACGCCTCCGCGGCCGCGCCGGCCGGGGCCAACGTCGTCCCCACGATGGTCAGGCCAACGATCCAGCGGGCGTGCTTGCGCATGGTGCGCTCCTCTCTGCGAACTGCTACCGGGCTCCCAGGGGGGCCACAACTCGTCAGCGTGCCCGCACCCCTCGGCAGGTGGCTATCCCCCGGTCGAGCCATTCCAGGCATCCCAGCGAGCGGTGCTCGAGCCCGCTGACGACGTCGCAAACATCCACGTGGTTACCGACCCATACGTCACCACGCCGCGAGGCGGTGCCTCCCCGGATTGCGGCAGCTGGGTATGAACTGGCTTCAGGGCGGGGTGCCGTGACGGACCACGGCACCCCGCCTCATTGGGTGGTTCTGGTTCGGACGGCCGTAGCTCCGTTCGCGTCGGAGGGATTGCTGCTGGTGTTGGCGGTCGCGCCCGATTGGCCGGGCAAGGTACCGGTGTCGTCCGGTGAGCCGCCGGGGCCGCCGTGTCCACCGCGGCCACCACCGGCGGTGATGGTCTTCAGGTCGGCGGAGACGTCGTAGAAGACCGGGCTGCCGCCCTTGGTGCCGATCGCGTCGTACGAGCCGTCGGGGTCCTTGCGCACGGTGGTGATGGTGACCGCGGAGTCCTTGGCCTTCACCGCAGCGATGACCTTCTCGGCCTCGCTGCCGGTCACGGCCGTGTCCTTCGAGGCGCCACCGCCGGCGCTGTTTCCGCCGGGCGCGGTGGAGGAGGTGGCCGACGGGCCTGGGGTGACGGTGTTGTTGTCCGCGGCTGAGGCGATGGCCGCCCCGGCGACGCCGATGGCTCCGGCGGCCGCAAGGGTGGCCGCTGCGATTCCGATGGTGTTGCGACGCATTGGTTGCTCCTGTGGGATCCGGCGGGTGACTGTCACCCACTCGATCCCTCACCGTGCGAGCCAGGCCTGTCATCAGGCTGTGGCCCGGACGTCACTGACCTGAGATGCCGGCCTCGAGGCGGTGGCACCCGGGGCAACCCGTGCTTCTCAACCCTCCAACCACATACCCATGACTCAGGCGTGATTGCACCCGACGGCACGGTCCACGGTGCGCCCCCCGCGCGGGGGCGCTGCTTCGGTCTCCCGCAGCCGTCAGCGACAGGCGGTGCACGCCTGTCTCGGAACCCCTTTGGGGGCGTCCGCCCGACGTGTTCAGTACCAGGAGGGCCCGGCTTGGACGTACGGCGCCTCCACGGTGGCGACCTCGTCGTCGGTGAGGTGGAGGTCGAGTGCGTCCACGGCCTCCTGGAGGTGATGGGGCTTGGTAGCGCCGACGATGGGCGCTGAAACCAGCGGGCTGCGCAGCACCCAGGCCAGGGCTATCTGGGCCATGCTGACCCCGCGCGTTTCGGCCAGCGCCTGGACCGCGTTGATGACGGGTTCGTCGTGTGGGTTGTCGAAGGCCTGGACAACCTTGTCGGTGCTGGAACGTGAGCTCTGTTCGCCCACCGGTCGGGCCAGGCGGCCCTTGCCGTTCGGGGAGTACGGGACCAGGCCCACGCCCATGTCCCCACACATCGCCATCAGCTCGGGCTCGTCGTGCCGACGCAGCAGGTTGTACTGGTTCTGCATCGAGGCGAAGCGGGTCCAACCGCCCAGGTCGGCGGCGTGCTGCAGCTTGGCGAACTGCCACGCGTACATCGAGGAGGCGCCGATGTACCGCACCTTGCCGGCCTTGATGACGTCGTGGAGCACCTCCATCGTCTCCTCGACCGGGGTGTCGTCGTCGAAGCGGTGGATCTGGTACAGGTCGACGTAGTCGGTGCCCAGACGCGCCAGCGACGCGTCGAGCTGCTGCAGAACCGCCTTGCGGGACAGGCCCTCACCGCCGGGTCCGTCGTGCATCCTCCCGCGGACCTTGGTGGCGAGCACGATGTCCTCGCGCCTGGAGTACCGGGTGATCGCGCGTCCCACGATCTCCTCCGAGGTCCCCGCCTGGTACACGTTCGCGGTGTCCCAGAAGGTCACGCCGAGCTCGACCGCCTGGCGGAAGAAGGGCCCTGCGGCGTCCTCGGTGAGCGCCCATGCATGGGCGTTGGGGGTTTCGGGGTCGCCGTAGCTCATGCAGCCCAACGCGAGGCGACTGACCTTCAGCCCCGTACTGCCCAGCCGGGTGTACTCCATGATGTCGCTCCTTGCATCCGATCAGGCCGTCACAGGCGTCAACCCGGAGTGCGGGCCGGAATTCGTGTGGCGAGAGATGACACCGAGCCCGGGACGCGTCTCATCGCCGCCTTCTGGCCGTTCAGGAGCGGGAGCGGTGAAGCAGTCTGTCCGTCGTGGCCAGCACGCGAAAGGCGGCGCGTTGCAGGGGCACCGGCGGCCCCGCCAAGTACATGTCGTGAGCGAGACCCAGGCGGGCGGTGATGGGGAGCGAGGGCATCCCCTTGGAGTTGACCCGACCTTCGCGGGCAAGGCGGAAGAACTCGTCGAAGAACTGTTCGATGCCGGCCCCCGGAGTGAAGGTGATGCGCACTCGGGCGGCTGCGCCGCCGTGCGGCGCCCACGCGTGCGGGGCGCCCGCAGGCACCACCACGGTTGCCCCCGGGCCGTTCATCGACTCCTCACCGCGACAGCGCAGCAGGATGCGGCCCTCAAGGACCTGGAACTTCTCTTCCTGCGAACGGTGGATGTGCTCCGCTGCCAAGAAGGCCGCGGGGCTCAGATCGAGGTCCAACTCCGCGAGCGCACCACCCGTCTGTTCGCTCGTCCGCACGAACGTGATCCGCTCCCCGGTGACCGGGTTCTCGATCACGTCACCGACATTGACCATCCTCGGAACGTAACAGGCGTCGGCCCTGCCCGCTACAAGAACTCGGGGTTGCCCGAAGGGGTAGGGCCCTCCTAGAAGCGATCCGAGGCCCCAAGGCTCGACGACGACGTGCCCCCAACCACCGCGGGCGGATCGACCCCTCCTCCGAGGTTGAGTCGGCTTGCGTCGTTTCCAACCGCAGCTCGGTGGCGACCGCTCAGTCACCCATACTCGCCCATGGTCTGAACCCCGTTCACGAAATCGGCCTCCCGAACCAGGTTCGCCACGGGCCCGTCATCCCTGAAGGCACCGAAGGTGTTCGGTTCACTCAGGTCGCGGAATCTCACCGCGTCGCCCGACAGTTCGGGGGCCGCTTCCGAGTACGCGTCTGCGACATCCTGCGCCCCCTCGAGATCAAACGCCGTCTCCGAGGCTCCTTCCGAACTGTGGCCCAGGATCAACCCCTCGTACTTGCCAGGGGCACCCAGCGCAAAGACCTCTACGTAGTTGATCCTCTGCGCGCCCGGCCAGAAAGAAACGTCCGTCGGCGGCAGGGATCCGTCCTCGGTCAGCCGGGAAGCCTCTGCGAAGGAGGTCTCTCCCAGTTCTCCCCGAGCAACTTCCCGCCAACGGATTGTCGGCCGCACCTCGGTGTCGACTCGCGTGACCAAGAACATCCTCAGCGCGCTTCCCTCGAACAGCGCGCGCACAGTCGCATCCTTCTCCAACGCGTACACGCGAAGGCTCAGTGCGCCGCAGTCGTCACACGTTGCCTCGAGAGTCATGACCGACGCAGGCGGACCCAGCACGCGGTCGACGTACTCCGACGTGACGTCCAGCTTGAGCAGATCGACCTGCCCGTACAGACCGCCATGCGGGTTGGCAAGATCATCGACAAAGTCCGCGGTGTCGCCGAGCAGAGCCCAAGCGGTTGTCAGGGAGGTGACCACCGCCAAGACCGCAGCCACGATGACCACCACTGGATGGCGCTTGGCACGATCTATCCAACGAACGACCGCTGGCGACCCAGCCGACTCGCTTTGCGAGAGGCCTTCCTCGACTTCAGCCCGTGAGCCTCGATTCTCGTCACGCTGCAGCCCCATCGCATCGGCCTCGATCCCCCAAGGAGCTTGACCAGCCCCAGACGCAAACGACCTTCGAAGAAATCTTGCGGTCGATCTTCAGACCCGTCAACCGGGGGCGCGCGGCCCGGGTCGGCCTTCGTGTGAGCGAGGCGGACACCAGATGCGCCATCAGCCGGACGCGGTGCTGCGTCCCTTCGCCATGAACAGACCCATGGACGAGCGACGCCCTACTCCCACCAGAAGGCTTCGCCCAGCACCACGAACGCGAGCAACACCGGGAACACCGACAACGGCAGCCACAGGAACGGCCACTGTTCGTGCCTGACCTTCACCGCGACCGCCAACACGAACGCAGCCACTGATGCCAAGAGCCCACCGAAGAACAGGACCACGACAAGGATCGCTACCCAGTTGTCCTCCACCGCGCTGGGGCCCCAGACAACAGACGCGATGGCAAAGACCCCGACCGCAATCGCGGCCATCGCTGCGGCAGCCTCCGCCAGACCGACGGCCCACCGAGGTAGCCGGGGGTGCGTGTGCACTCGGCCCGCCGAGAGCGGCGCCTGCCCTGGAGCCGGAACATCCGTCATCGAACTCACCCACTCGGGCGAAGGGCTCACCATCTCCTCGCCCAACCCAATCGTCTCGCCGAGCGACCGTGGGGAGAAGAGCCCACCTGCTCAATCGTCCGTGACGTCGGAGACACCGCAAGGCCAAGGCCGCCGCACTGAAGGAACGCACTCCAGGCATCAGCACGACCCTTCAACCTGCGCCTCAGCGCCGGCAGGCGCCTCCCGGATCGCGGCATGTGAGTGAGGATCACCCTCTCGCCGCGTGGGCCTGCCTAGGTGGGGTCCGGGCGGTCTACGAGCGCGACCAGCTTCCTCGGGGCCAGGACGCAGTACGACTCCACGACGAGCTCGGCGACCTCGTCCCAGTCGGTGGCGTCGTCGAGCGTGAGACCCATCGCGTCGCGGCCCCAGCCCAGGATGTGGAAGGGCGGGCCCGCGTGCCGCAGCGCCTCGAGCTCCTCGCCCGCGGCGCGGAAGGTCATGACCACGTGGGCGCCGTCGACGGGGTCGTCGACCCCGAGGACGTGCACGAAGGTCCGCTGGCGCACCCGCCACCGGGTGCCGACCCAAGCGTGCTCCTCGTAGGCGTCCGGGAGGGCGAGGCACAGCCGGCGCAGGCGCCGCTCAACGTCGGCGGGGACGTCGTCGGTGAGGCGGCGGACGGGCGCGGCGACCATCGGCGCAGGCTACGCCGCCCCACCGACGGCCGGGTCCGACCTCGGGTGGGCACGCGTGGCGGCATCCATCGGCACATCGATCGGCGGCACGTGGCTGCGTCCGCGAGCACCGGTCACAGGAGTCCGGCGTGCGGGTCTGCAGGCGCGTCAGAAGATGCTGCTCAAACGGCTGCCGATGTACGCGACGAACTTCGGGGTGGTGGTGTCAGGCCCGTCGCGCCAGCCGGACCACAGGTCGTCCAGCACCGCCTGTGCAGTCCGGTAACGGGGCGGCGGACGCAGCAACCAGATACGGCCCGCAGGGCGCGGCGGAAGGCCAAGGTCCGCCAAGGAGCCGTTCGTATCACTCTCGATGTCGGCGTACTCGGCTGCCGTCCACGGCAACCTCTCCAGGCGCCCATCGCTGTACGACCGGCTCAGGTGCCTGACCCGGCAGTCGCGCACCCACGCCCGCTCACCCACCGGCCAGATCGCCGGAAGGAAGCACCACAACGGCGCCTCGTCGGCGGGGAAGAAGCCCACCTCGCGAGCGGCAGCCACCTCCGGCACATCCTCGGGACGATCCGAGTAGACCGGCTCCCAGGACCGACCAGCCGGACCGAAGGACCGCGCCGCTTCCTCCACTCCCCAATCAGGCATGACCATGGCGAATGCTCGCACGGACTCACCAGTTGGGTCATCGCGGGCGAAGGAGTCAGCCCACGCAGATGGCGCGGCATGACAGTGCGTTTCGACGCAGCCAGCGCGTCGCTCGCCTTGGCGTGGGCTGGGGCGGCTTCGAGGTCAAGTTCGGCGGCCAGGACGCGGTCGAGCAGACGGCCGGCGGCCTGCTCCGGTTCGCGGGGACGGTTGACACGTCCAAGGTGGGCACCCCGCCCGTGCTGGGCGTCATCACCGCCACCGGCTACGGGTAGACCCGCGAGGACGGTGCGGTCGTGGTGCCGATCGGCGCGCTCAGGCCCTAGATGCCCTTGAGGAAGTCGGGGTCGTCGTCCGGCCCGCGGGAGCGGCCCCGCTCCTGCTCGCGGCGCCACTCCTGCTCGCGGCGGTGGTCCTCCCAGCGCTGCTGCTGAGTCCGTCCCGACCGGGTGTCGCGGGTAGGGCGGCCGGCGACCAGCCACGCCACGCCCCCCACGATCGGGAAGAGCAGGATGATGAAGATCCACGCCATCTTCGGCAGGTTCCGGATGACCAGCTCGTCGGTCTGGATGGCGTCGATGAGGCAGTAGACGGTCAACGCGAGCTCGAGCAGCACCGGGAAGTAGCGGATCACAGGGGCATCGTTGCACGTCAGCGGGTGCGTGATCGCTCGAACGGGGCAGTTCACCACGGCCCTGGGCGTGCCTAGCCGGTCACCGGCAGCGTCGACCTTCAGGTCGCGGGACGAGCCGCCCGCGGCGGGGTCGTGCCCGCCCAGGATGCTGATCTCGACCGTGCCCAACAACGGCCCAGGGCGCCCGCTCATCGGCACGGTGCGCGGCATGCCCGGTAACCGCCCCTAGCGAGCGGGTGGCCAACAGCCCAGGACGGGCACGTTGGCCGGGTCGTAGGAGGTCGCTTCGGTCATCGGCGCCTTGGACCACGTGCTGGCTCCGCCGTCGACACCGAGGACCTTCCCGGTGAACGAGCCCTGGGTCGGGTCCGTGGTCGTCGCCCAGATGCCCAAGGCCCCCTCACCCTTGGCTGCCGGCCCGGCGAACGCGCCGGCGACGAACCACATCCCGCTGTCGGGGTCGGCCAGGACCACCGCCTCGGGCAGGCTGTTGCCCTTGGCGTCATCGGTGATCGTCGCATTGACCGCGGCCAGCGCCTCGGCTGTGGGCCTTTGGCACTTCGGCGCGGGTGCGGCAGCGGACGCGCTCGCGGTTGAGGTGGCCGCCACGCTCGAGGACTGCTGCAGGGCTGCCGGCGGCGAGGCGGCACACCCAGCCACGGCCAGCACGGACACGACACAGACCCCCCAGAACCCACCCATCGCCGTACGGTAACGGACCTCGAGCCGTGCCACATGGATTGGTCGCAACGCCTCGAAGCCGCATCGTCCCAACCCGTCAACGTGATCGTCCGTGACGGAGGTCCCGGCCGCTGGTGACTGGGCGATGGCAGGAGCAAGTCGAGATCAGCCCCGCGGCCGTTGCCGTTTCGAGGCGCCGGGTTGCCACCGCAGGAGCCCGATGAGCAGGGCGACGGGCCAGGCGAGCACGAGCTCGAACGCGATGATGAGAAGTTCCAGGCTGAGCTCGGACTGCTCGTTGTGCGGCATCTCCTCGGTCAGGGAGGGTCGCTGTGGGTGGACAACGTCGGCGGCCCAGAAGAACGCGACCGCGGCGAGGGGGACCCCGACGACCAGGGCCAGCGGAAAGGGATCACCTCGGTGCGGCAGGCAACGCCTCCACGCCACGGACCCAACCACGAGCACGACGACAGCGACAGGCACGTACCAGTACAGGGGCGTCATCAGACGAGGTCCCAGTGGCAGGCATCCACTCTCCCCCGGGTGACCCCCTTGAACGGCCTGAGCTGGCCGCCCCGGCCCGTCTCACACGCCGTGACCCCTCCTGCAAAGACCAGTCCCACTCGCACACCACAGATCCTCACAGGCCGACCGAGGTCAAGCTCTGGAGCCGATGTGGAGATCCAGTCGAGATTGCGTGACGCCATTGTGCGCGTTGGCATCTTGGGCACACGGCGTCGTCATCAGTCCGAGAATCCGGGGTCATGGCACCGATTTCTCCCACCCTTCCCAACGCGGGCTCCGGGGAGCAGAGGAACATCCGGAACTCGGCATGTCCGGTAACTCCGCGCCCTGCTGAGGACATGCACAGGAGTCGCCTCGCGCGAGGTGCGGCGGACCTGGACCACGTGCGAAAGGTGCCTTTCGCCAAGACCGAGTCCTGCCGATGGCGCCGTCCAAGACATGATCTGACCGGATGTGACCGCTGGGCCGGCTGCCCAAGGAAACTGGCGCCGGCCACTGGTGTGAGTACGGTCCGGTGACACGCGCTACGCGCATCGAGGAGGAGCAACGAGATGAGACCACTTCGATACTCGATCAACGTCACCCTCGACGGCTGCTGCCACCACGAGGAAGGGCTCCCCCCTGATGAGGAGTCGATGCGCTACTGGACCGCTGAGTTGCAGCGATCCGATGCTCTGCTGTTCGGCCGGGTGACCTACGAGATGATGGAGTCCGCGTGGCGGCAGCCGGCGACGGGCACCTGGCCGGACTGGATGGATGAGTGGCGGATCCCGTTCGCGGAGACCATGGACCGGACGAAGAAGTACGTCGTGTCGAGCACGCTGAACGACGTCGACTGGAATGCCGAGCTGGTGCGAGGCGACGTGGGGCCAGCGGTTCAGGGGCTCAAACAGCAGCCGGGCGAGGGCCTGTTCGTGGGTGGCGTGACGCTCCCCCTGGCATTGGCAGAGCTGGGCCTGATCGACGAGTACCTGTTCATCGTTCAGCCGATCCTTGCCGGGCACGGGCCGACGTTGCTCGCCGGCCTGCGCGAGAGGATCCAGCTCGAGCTCGTGGATCGTCACGAGTTCCGGTCGGGGGCGGTGGCCCTGCGGTACCGACCCACGCATCCAACAGCCTGACATCCGGAACGTCCGAGGCCCTCGAGGTCGTCCTCCCAGAACGGGGTCGCGTGACGCAGATTGCCCGACAGGTGACTGGTCCCGGTGCCACCCGGCCCCGGCAGCAACTACCTGCCGAACAGCAATGGCGAGGGCGGCACGGTCATCTCCAGCGGCAACCCCGGTTCCCACTGACGCGCAGAGCGGCGGATCCGGATCTTGCCGGGTCGGGGGTAGCGACGTCAGGCAGGCAGTTCCATCCGGCGCTCGGGAGGCTCATCGGCCGGCCACCCCGCTGGGACTCCCCTGTCGACGAAGCCGGCACGCTCATAGGCCTTCCGCGCCCGGGTGTTGCCACTGCGCACCATGAGGTACGTCGACCGGTCCTGGCCGGCGGCCCAGTCGGCCACCGCGTCGATGAGCTGTCCTGCAACGCCGTGGCCCCGGGCTGTCGGCGCCACCCACATCGAGATCAGCTCGACCCACTCCTCCTCGACGGGATGCCCGCTGACGACGCCGAGCACCGTCGTCCCCTCGTGCGCCAAGAG
>DASSQL010000216.1:0-26571 GCA_035702525.1 Ornithinibacter sp.
CGGGTGGTGCGCCGGCCGCGCGACGAGGAGTCGGCGGTCAGGGCGGCTCGCGAGCTGATGGAGTTGTGCTGCGCCGACCCCGACCGCGTCCCGCCCGAGATCGTCGACCTGCACGCCGAGCTCGCCGGCCAGCGGCTCGAGTACCCCGACGTCGACTCCGAGATGCTCACGGCCGCGCAGTCGCTGCTCTGGGTGCTCGCCGACCGCAAGCGCTACGCGGCGATGCTCGAGGACATCGACGTGCCGGTGCTGCTGCTGCACGGCGACCAGGACCGGCTGATCAACATCGCCTCCGCCCGGGCGGCCGCTGCGGCAAACCCGCACTGGCAGTTCCAGATCGCCCACGGAGTGGGTCACGTGCCGCAGCTCGAAGCTCCGGAGTGGACGATCGACGCCATCCTCGGCTGGCTCGCCGAGCACCCGGTCGTCGCCGACCTCGCGTCGCAGGCGAAGACGTCGGTCAGGGCGCGGGGGTGAGCGTGCAGCGGCTCAGCTCGCTCGACGCCGGCTTCCTCCAGCTCGAGAACGACCGGCAGCAGATGCACGTCGGCTCGCTGCTCGTGTTCGAGGGGCCCGCGCCGACGTACGACGAGCTCGCGGCGCACGTGCAGTCGTGCCTCGACGGCCTGCCCCGCCATCGCCAGCGGGTGCAGCGGATGCCGTTGGACCTCGCCCGCCCGGTCTGGGTCGACGACCCCCACTTCCTGCTCGACTACCACCTGAGGCACACCGCTATCCCCGCGCCCGGTGGCGACGAGCAGCTGCGCAACCTGTTCGGCCGCGTGCTCTCGAACCGCCTCGACCTCGACCGGCCGCTCTGGGAGCTCTGGTTCGTCGAGGGGTTGACCGGTGACCGGTGGGCCCTGATCACCAAGACGCACCACGCGATGATCGACGGCCTGGCCGGCAACGAGCTGATGGAGGTGCTGCTCGACAGCACCCCCGACGCCACCCGTCGCCCGTCGCGCCCGTGGCACCCGGCCGACCCGCCCTCGCGACTGGGCCTCACGGCATCCGGCGTGGCGGGCATCGCCCGGCTGCCGATCGACACGGTCCGCGCCCTCGGGGCCGCGGCTCGGTTCGGCCTCGCCTCGCCCGGCGACCTGGCGAGGGCCGGCGCCGTGCGGGCCGTCGGGCTGGCCAGCGTGGGGCGCCGAGCCGTGGCGCCGACGAGCGTGCTCAACGGGCCGCTGGGGCCGCACCGCCGCTGGGGCTGGGCCAGGGCCGAGCTCGCCGACGTCAAGCGGGTCAAGGCGGCAGCCGGGTGCTCGGTCAACGACGTCGTGCTGGCCGCCGTGGCCGGGGGCTTCCGCGAGTACCTGCTCTCCCGCGGTGAGGACGTCGAGACCACCACGATCCGCTCACTGGTGCCGGTGTCCGTGCGCACGCAGGAGCACGCAGGCCAGCTCGGCAACCACGTCACCGCGATGTTCGCCGACCTCCCCGTCGACGTCGCGGGCCCGCGCGAGAGGCTGGCCGTCGTCGCGCACCAGATGACCGGCCTCAAGGGCAGCGGCCAGTCGATCGGCGTCGAGTCGATGCTCGCCGCAGCCGACTTCGTACCGGCCACCCTGATGACGCTGGGCGCCAAGGTCTACGCCTTCGCAGGGCAGCGAGTCGTGAACACGGTGACCACGAACATCCCCGGGCCGCAGCACCCGCTTCACCTGCTGGGTCACCGGATGCTCGAGCTGTTCCCCTACATCCCGGTGGCCCAGACGGTGCGGATCAGCATCGGCATCCTGAGCTACGACGGGCACCTGACGATCGGCGTCACCGGCGACTACGACGCGGTGCCCGACATCGACGTGCTGTGCACCGCGATCGAACGCTCCCTCGACGAGCTGGTGGGCACCGCCACAACGGTGTGACGGTGCCCACCAGGTCGTACGAGCAGCCCGACGGGGCGGTTCAGGAGGACTCGACGCAGGCCTTGAGGCCCTCCAACATGCCCTGCCAGTTCGCGCTGAACTGCTCGGCCTGCTCGGCGGAGTCGTTGCCGTCCTGGGTCAGCGCCACCGTCGTCGGGCCGTCGCCGCCGGAGAGCTCGTAGACGATGGTGTGGTAGTTCTCGGGTGCGTCGGCCTGCCCCATCAGGGGGCTGTAGTGCGTGACGGACAGCCGGTTCGGCTGGTCCACCTCGAGCACCTCGCCCTTGTCCTCGTACGGCGTGCCGTTCATCTCGCCCTGCCAGGTGATCGGGCTGCCCGGCTGCCAGTCGGTCGAGACCTGAGCACCCATCATCCAGTCCGCGATCCTGGCCGGGTCGGTCAGTGCCGCCCAGACGGCGTCCTGGGCCGCGTCGACGTCGACCTCTGCTCGTGCCACGTGATCAGTCATCCCTTCATGAAACACGCCCGGGCCGGGCCTGTGGACATTCGCGCCGGAGCACTGTCCCGGACCCCGATGCCGCCCTGTGCCGCAGGTCGAGGGCGCCCGTCGCTCCGGCCGGAGTGGACCCGGGGCGTCCAGCCGTTCGGAGTACGGTGAGAGCCACTCACTGACGGCACGCACGAGGCGGGAGGACCGGACGTGACCGACGTCGACGACCTCCTCGCCCGGCTCGCCGGCGGCCTGGCCCGCGGTGCTGCCGACGGCCTGCCGTTGCCCGACCGGCTGTGCCGGGCTGCGGTGACGACCCTGGGCTGCGACGGGGGCGCCATCACCATCGCCTACACCCAGGTCGAGCGGGTGACCCTGTGCACCACCGACGACACCGCCCGACTGCTCGAGGAGACCCAGGACGTCGTCGGCCAGGGCCCCGGCCCCGACGCGTTCACCTCGGGGACGTACGCGCGCTTCGACCTGCTCGACGTCGACGGCCCGGACCCGCGCTGGCCGCTGCTCGAGTCCGACACCCTCACCGCGCTGGCGCCGCTCGTCGTGCACGCCCTCCCGATGGGAGAGGGCGGTGACCGCGTCATCGGGGTGCTCACCCTCCACCAGCACGGCACCGACCGCGAGATCGACCTCGACGCCGCGTCGATCGTGGCCCGGGTCATCGCGGCGGCGCTGCTCGCCGACGGGCCGAGCATGCAGGAGGCCGGGCAGGGTCCGTGGTCGGAACGGGCCGAGGTGCACCAGGCCACCGGCATGGTGGTCGCCCAGCTCGGCGTCCCGGAGACCGACGCCCTCGCGCTGCTGCGGGCCTACGCCTACTCGCACGACCAGAGCCTGGCGATCACCGCACACGCGGTCATCGCCCGCATCCTCGCCTTCTCGGCAAACCCGGATCAGGAGATCGAGTCCACATGACACGCACGAGCGTCTCGGAGGTCCTCGCCAGGGCCAATGCGGCCATGGTCGGGCCCGACCTCGACGTCACCGGGGCACTGGCCCGGCTGCTGACCGGCGTCACGGCGTCGCTGCCGGCCTCCGCCGCGGCCGTCCTGGTCGACACCGACGGCACGCTCGAGGTGCTCGCGGCCACGTCGCACCGCGCCCTCGACCTGGAGATGCACGAGGCGCAGGTCGACGAGGGGCCGTGCCTCGATGCCCTGCGCACGGGTGTCGAGGTGCACGCGGTCGGGGCCGATGCCCTCGTCGCCCGCTGGCCGCAGGCGGGCCCGGCCGTCGTGGCCTCCGGCTACCGCGCCGTGCAGGCGCTGCCGCTGGCCTGGCACGGGGAGTCGTTCGGTGCGCTGAACGTCTTCCGCGAGGACGCCGCGGGCTTCGAGGAGCAGCAGCCCGACTGCCGTGCCCTCGCGGATGCCGTGACGCTGCTCATCGTGAGCGCGCACGTCGACCACGACCACCTGGCCGCCGGCCTGCGGTCGGCCCTGGAGGACCGCAGCATCGTCGAGCTCGCCAAGGGCGCTCTGGCCCACACCCGCTCGCTCGACATGGCCGGGGCCTACGACGCGCTGGTCGACCTGGCCGACGAGGAGCAGGTGACCCTCGGCGTGGCGGCCCGGCGGGTCATGGACCGGGCGCGCAACGGCACCCTGGACGCCCGGCCCGCCGACTCATGACGGCGCGTCGCCGGGCACCGCTCCGCTCTCGATGACCTGCTGTGCCACCTCGCGCAGCTTGATGTTGCGGTCCTGCGAGGTGCGCTTCAGGTGCTCGAACGCGGCCGTGGGGGTCCAACGGTGCCGCTCGACGAGGATGCCGACGGCCTGACCGATCTGCTCGTGGCTGTCGACCGCCCGGCGCAGGTGCTGCTCGCGCTCGGCGAAGCTCGTCGCCGAGAGCACCCGGTCGCACGCCAGCGCGAGGGCCTGCACCAGCAGGTCGCCCGCGATCCGCTCGTCGGCCGTCACCGGGCGCGCCACGGGGAACGCGACCCAGACCCGGCACCGGGGTGCACCACCACCCGCCGTGAGCAGGATGCCGTCGACGGAGGCGTCTGCGTCGCCGCCCGGGTCCGCGAGGTCGTCCGCGTCGAGCCGGTCCGCGACCCGTGGGTCGAGGTGGTCGGGAGCGAGTGGACCGGAGGCGGTGAAGACCTGCTCGGTGCGGCCGGCGACGACGCTGACCGTGGCGTCACCGCCGAACAGCACGGACAGGCCGGCGACCGCGGCCGCCACCACGTCGGTGAGCTCGTCGGCCGCCCCCAGCTCGGCGGCCAGCGCGGCGGCCGTGGCCCGGCGCTCGCGTGCCTCGTGCTCGGCGGTCACGTCGCGCACGGTCGCCAGCAGCCGCGAGGGCCGGTTCCGTCCGCCCTCCACCAGGCTGACCCGCACCGAGCCGACCACCCGGCGACCCGACCGGTGCAGCAGTGCCGCCTCGACCGGGCCCGTGCCGTCGTGCGACGCGGCGGCGAGGGCGACGGCATCCGCGAAACCTCCCCGGGAACCGCCCTCGACGACGTCCCACGGGTACGGCTCGGCGAACGTGCCGTCGGCAGCGCTCCAGCCGAGCAGCTCGGTGAAGCGGTCGCTGACCTCGAGCACGGTGCCGTCGAGGCCGAGGATGACCAGGGCGTCGTGCAGGCCGTCGAGGACCGCCCGGCGCCACGATGCGTCCTGGGTGCGGGACGCGGCGCGCTCGAGGTTGCTCGCGACCCGGGCCCGCAGCTCCAGCACCGAGAACGGCTTGACGAGGTAGTCGTCGGCGCCGGCGGCCAGCGCCGTGCTCGTCTCGTGCTCGCCGGCCCGCGCCGACAGGAGGATGACGGGCACGCCGGCCAGGGCAGGGTCGGCGCGGATGACGTCGACGAGGCCGTAGCCGTCCAGGCCCGGCATCATCACGTCGCTGAGCACGAGGTCGGGCGCCTCGCGGCGGACCGCGTCGAGGGCCGCCGGCCCGTCGGCCACCAGCTCGAGGTCGTAGGTGTCACCGAGCACGTCGCCGAGGTAAGCGCGCAGGTCGGCGTTGTCCTCCGCCACCACGACGCGGGGGCGACCCGAGCGGGAGACCGGGCCGCGCTCGGCGGGAGCCGACCCCGGGCCGGTCGGCTGCTGCCAGGTCTGCACCTCGCGCAGGAAGTCGTCGACCCGACGCGGGGTCATCGTCGAGGACGCGCCCGCCGCACCGGGTACCGGCGCGGTGGGCCGGCGCGGCAGCCGGACCGTGAAGGTGCTGCCGCGGCCGACCTCGCTGGTCAGGGTGACGGTGCCACCCATCAGCTCGGTGAGCTGCTGCACCATGGCGAGCCCGATGCCGGCACCCTCGTGCGAGCGGGCACCGGCGGTGGCCGGCAGCCGCTCGAACCGCGCGAAGGCGCGCTCGACGTCATCCGCGTGGATGCCGACTCCGGTGTCGCGCACCGAGATCTCGACGTCGTCGGCGACCTGGCGCACGGCCAGCGAGACCGAGCCCTCGGGGGTGTACTTCACCGCGTTGGCGAGCAGGTTGAGCACGAGCCGCTCGAGCATGTCGCGGTCGAGGCGCGCCTCGACCCCGGCACCGCAGTCGTGGTCGAAGGCGAGCCCGGCGCGTTCCACGGCCGGGCGGAAGCTCTCGGCGAGGCCCGCGGTGAACCCCGAGACATCGAGGTCCTCGACGCGTGGGGCGAGGCCACCCGCCTCGATGCGCCCGAAGTCGAGCATCGCGTCGACCATCCGCGCCAGGCGGTGGGTGTTCCGGTCGACGAGCTCGAGGCGCCGGCGCTGGTCGGGGTCGTCGGCGACCGTGAGGGCCTCCTGCACCGGGCCGGCGATCAGGGTCAGCGGGGTGCGCAGCTCGTGGCTGAGGTTGGTGAAGAAGGCACTCTTTGCCGCATCGAGCTCGACGAGGTCCTGCCGGCGGCGACGTTCCTCGGCGAGCTGACGCACGTCGGCCAGCGCGGCGGCGACGTGCGTGGCGCACAGCGCGGCGTAGGTCTCGAGCGCGGCGTCCCACGGGCGGTGAACCGACTCCCCGAGGACGATGACCGCCGTCCCGCGCCCACCGGCCGCGCCGGCCGCGCCGCCCACCGGGTAGACGTGCCAGGCGCGGACGCCGGCGGCCAGGGCCTCGTCGTCGGCCGCCACGCTCCCGGCGCGCCCGGTGCCGGAGGCCTGGCGCACCAGGTCGGCGACCCGGGCGCGGGTGCCCGCCGCCATGCCCTCGAGCTGCTCCCCGACGAGCTCGGCGAGAGCGACCCGGTCACCCTCGGGCGGGCCGTCGAGCACCAGGACCACGGGATGGTCGCCGACGTCGGCACGCAGGATGTCCGCGGCCTTGCGAACCACCTCCGACCGGCTCGGCGCCCCCATCAGGCCGGCCATCTCGGCCAGGATCGCGAGCCGCCGCGCTGCGACGACCTGCTCGGTGGTCTCGGTGACCGCGCAGAAGACGCCCCCGACCCCTCCGGTCTCGTCGGTGACCGGGCTGTAGGAGTAGGTGAAGTAGCACTCCTCGGGGTAGCCGTTGCGGTCGAGCACGAGCAGCTGGTCGGACGCCCAGGTGGCGCCCCCACCCTCCATCACCTGCTCGAGCATCGGCCCGATGACGTCCCAGATCTCGGTCCACACCTCGCGACCGGGGGCGCCGAGGGCGCGCGGGTGCTTGGTCTCGCCGAGCATCGGCCGGTAGGCGTCGTTGTAGATCATCACGAGCTCCGGCCCCCACCACACCAGGATGGGGAAGCGCGACGACAGGCAGATGCCGACCGCCGTGCGCAGGCTCTGCGGCCAGGTCTGCGGGTCGCCCAGCGGGCCGGCGGACCAGTCGGCGGCCTCGACCAGGGCGGACAGCTCGCCCCCGGGCACCCCGAGGGAGCCCTCGCCCCTGCCGAGCAACGGCAGCGGGCGCGGCAGGTCGCTCCAGGCCGGTGCCGGAGGGCCGAGCTGGGGTTCGTGGACGGCCACGAGTCGACTCCCGAGAACGTCAGTGCCCCGGTCGGCCTTTCCTTGGACCGCCTGGACGCAGGGTGACCCTGACACACCGGGGCCCGCCCGGGCAACACTGCGGTGAGGACCCTCTCAGGGTTGGACGCCCGTCCCCCGCAGGCTCAGGCGGAGTGGCGGACCCGGTCGAGCACGGCCCCGGCGACCTCGTCGGGGTCGAGCTCGGGTAGCCAGTGGCCGGCATCCAGCTCGACGAAGAGGTAGTCGCCGGTGACGTGGTCGGCCGTGGCCTCGGCCGCCACACGGCCCAGCGCCGGGTCGTGCTGACCCCAGACGTAGGTGGTCGGCACCGTCACGGGGCCAGCGCCCGCACCGACCGCGTCGAGCACCTCCCACGGCGGACGGCGGGCGGCGGCGCGGTACCAGGCGAGTGGACCCCGCAGGGCCGACGGGCTCGCGAACCGCCGCGCGTACTGCTGCGCGAGGTGGGTCGGGAGGCCCGACCGGCGCAGCGCCGGGGCGAGCGTGCGCGAAAGCACCAGCTCTGGCAGTACCGGTACCTGCACCGCAAGCGTGTACCAGCTGCGCAGAGGCTGCAGCGACCGGGTCATCGAGTGCGCGAGGGCGCGGGGGTGTGGCGTCGAGAGCACCGTCAGTGAGTCGACCCGGTCGGCGTGGTGGGCCCCGAGGTACCAGGCCACCGCGCCACCCCAGTCGTGACCGACGACGTGGGCGGAGCGCACCTCGGCGGCATCCAGGACGGCGAGCACGTCCTTCGCCAAGGTGCTGACCCGGTAGGCCGAGACGTCGTCGGGCCGGGCCCCGGGCGAGTACCCGCGTTGGTCCGGGGCGAGGGTGCGAAGGCCGGCCCGGTGCAGCGTCGGGGTCACCTCGGCCCAGCAGCGCGAGTCCTGCGGGAAGCCGTGCAGCAGCACCACGGCAACGGCCCCGCGCGGGCCCTCGTCGCGCACGTCCAGGGCGAACCCGTCCCGCTCGACGACATCGATCACGTGAGCGCGCCGGGCCCGACGAGGGGGTCGAGCGGGTCGGGCGGGTCGACGCGGGCGTGCGTCCCGGCATCGGGTGGGCCGACCGCGTCACGGGCGAAGGCCTGGTTGCGGCTCCCGACCTTGCGAGCGGTGGTGAGATGGCCGCCCAGGTAGCCGGAGGCCCCGGTCAGGGCCGCACCCGCGAGCGCGGTGACGACCCCCAGGGTCTGCCGGCGCCGCGAGCGGGCGACGAACGAGGTCAGGTAGAGCACGGATGCCGTGCCGTTGAGGACGCCGTGCAGCGCCCCCACCCGCTGGGCCGCGGTTCCCGTCGGCGCCCACTCGGCCAGCCCGGTCAGCGCGGTCGGGGCGGCGGCGGCCAGGCCGGCGCCGACCAGCCAGCGGCTGGCGTCGCGGTCCTCCGGGCGCCCGCGCAGGTCGAGGGCGGTGGCCGCCGTCCACAGCCCGAGCGGGAGGTCGGTGAGCAGCGGGTGCAGGGCGTGGCCGATGAGGCCGGAGCGCAGCAGCTCGCTGCCCGACCAGCGGTCGAGCGGTGTCGCGAGCACGCCGTAGAAGGACCGGAGCCGGTCGAGCGACGGGCTCTGCTCGAGCCGCTGCGTGGCGGTGACGAGACGGGTGGCGGCGGTGGGCATGCGCTCAGGCGATGACCGCGTCGAGGGTCTTCTTCAGGGCGCTCGGCTGCTCCGGGCGGCGCGGGGCCTTCTCCTTGGCCGCGGCCAGCTCGGCGCCGATCTCACGCAGCTGGGTGCGGGTCAGGCCCTCGCGCACCTTGGGGAACCAGTCCTGCTCCTCCTCCTCGATGTGGTGCTCGACGTTCTCGATGAGCACGGTGGCCTTGGCCACGAACCGCTCGTCCCTCCACGTCATCGGCAGCAGCTCCATGACGAGCAGGTCGGCGACGTGGTGCTCCTCGTACGACTCGAGCACGTCGCCCTCGAGGTCGGGGAGGAGGGCACGCACCCGCGGGTACATGACCTCGTTCTCGATGTAGGTGTGCACGGTGAGCAGTTCGATGATCTTCTCGACGAGCTTGCCCTTGCGGGCGGGGGTGGTCGAGGCCTTCTGGAACTCGCGGAACAGCCCGCGAACCTCCTTGTGGTCGGCCTTCAGCATCACGATCGCGTCCTGGGACATGTCGACTCCTCAATGTCGTCGGCAGGCGCAGGGCGCACCGGCCGTGGCGTCTCACGTCGACCTACCCGACACCCCCGCGACCAAACCGGACGGCTGCTGCGCGCGGGTCAGACGGCGGAGGCCGAGTCCGGCGTGACCGGTGACCGCACCTCGATGGCGAGGATGCCGGTGTCGGCCACCTCGCTCGCGACGGCCGAGAGCTTGCGGTTCGAGTCCTGGCTCGCGGCCCGCAGGACGTCGAAGGCCTCGTCGCGGGTGATCTGGTGGCGCTGCATGAGGATGCCCATCGCCACGCCGATCTCCCGGTTGCTCTCGAGCGCGCGCATCAGGTTGGTGGCGCGGCCCCGGGCGAGGGTCGCGGTGACGAGGAGCGAGCCGTGGCTCGCCAGCACCAGCCCCATGGCGACGGCCCGGTCGTCGAACGCGTCGGGTGCGTCGGAGTAGATGTTCAGGGTCGCGACGGCGCCCGAGTCGTCGAGCAGGGTCAGCCGTTGTGACAGCACGCTCGACAGCCCGAGCTCGTCGTGCACCAGGCGACCCCACCGCGGCCACCGCTCGTCACCCGCCACGTCACCGGTGACGAACACCGACTCGTCGACCTCGGTGTCGACGCCCGGGCCGGAGCCGAGCTGGTACTGCAGCTGGTCGGCCTGACGAGCAGCCTCGTCGGTCGCCGCCTCGGTCGTGAAGCGGGTGCCGTGGCGCACGGTCAGGCTGGCGCAGAGGGACCCCGGGACGCGGGACACCGCGATCCGCACCAGCTCCTCGAGCGCCTGGCGGCCCTCGTCCTCGGCCGCCCGAGCGGCGAGCGGCCGCAGGGCTTCCGCGAGCTCGCGCAGGGAGACGACGCCGGCGGCGTCCGGGCTCACGGCGTGCGGGCTCACGGTGTCGGGGCCCATGGACCGGTCGGCTGGCACGGTGTTCCCCTCTCTGAACGGCAACCGGAACGGGGCAGACACCCCGGAGTCCATTTCCGAGTATGGCCCCGGCCGTCGTCGCGTCAACCGCCAACCTTCGACAACGCGCCCACCGGCCGTTTCCGCACGCCCGACGGCCTCCGGGTCATGGACGGCAGACCGACTTCCGGGTCGTCCCGGCGTGTGAGAGCGCAGGTGGGGGGTACTGGCAGGGGTGTCGCAGGATGTCGGCGCCAACCGTCGCGTGCTCCCGCGGCGCGAAGGAGGTTCTCGTGCAACCACTACCGGAGACGACGGCAGCACTCGCTGCGCTGGCCGTCGCCACTGACGACACCGACGAGGCCCTGGTCGAGCAGTTCGACCGGGCCGCCACCACCACCCGACGGATCGCCCCCGAGTGCGTGGGGCTCACCCTGACCCTGGTCCAGGAGGGCATGAGCTTCACCTGGGTGGCCACCGACCTGGAGTCGGCAGCCCTCGACGCCATCCAGTACCTCGAGGGTGGGCCCGGCATGGATGCCGTGGAGCAGGGCGGGGTCACCACGGACTCGGCCGACGACCCGGTCGACGAGCGGGTCTGGCAGACGTTCGCGGCGGCGACGGCCCGCGCCGGCGTCCGCAGCACGTTGTCGATCCCCCTGATGACCGGCGACGAGGTCTACGGGGGGCTGAACCTCTACGGCAGCACGCCGGGTGCCTTCGACGGTCACCACGAGGAGCTCGCCAGCCTCTACGGCGGCTGGGCGGGCGGGGCCGTGACGAACGCCGACCTGTCGTTCACGACGCTGGCCAGGGCCAGGACCGCCCCGCGCGTGCTGGCCGACGCGACCGACAGCAACGTGGCGGTCGGCATGATCATGGCTGCCCACCACGTACCGGAGGCGACCGCCCGGAGCACCCTCAGCGACGTCGCCGCCCGCGCCGGCGTCACCGCCGGTCAGGTGGCCGGCATCCTGCTCGAGACCCGGCTGCTGTAGCCGGCGGTGGCCCTCGCCTCGCGGGGCTCGAACGCCGCCCCCGAGCGTGCGGCCCGCGGCGAGACCAGATGGTCTGTTCCTTAGCCCCCGTGGACCCGCTCCGCGTGAGAGATTCGGATCTCCGGGTTGATCCAACCAGTCGTCTCCTCGGGACACATTGGTCCAACAGCGGTGCCAAACCCTCTCCAGCAAGGACGAGCTCAATGGCACCCACGACCACCCTCCCGACCCATGACGACCAGGCAACGCACCAGCACCACCTCGATGACGAGGTCGACGCGCTGGCCGCGAACCTGGCCGATGAGCCCGACCCCCTCCGCCGCGCCGAGCTCGTCGAGCTCATCGTGCTGAAGATGCTGCCCCTCGCGGACGGGCTGGCGATGCGCTACACCGGCCGTGGCGTCGAGACCGACGACCTCGTACAGGTGGCCCGCACCGCGCTGGTGAAGGCGGTCGACCGCTACCGCCCCGGCGCCGGCCCCGGCTTCGCCGCCTTCGCGCACCCCACCATCTCCGGTGAGCTGAAGCGTTGGTTCCGCGACCACGGCTGGGCCGTGCGCCCGCCCCGCCGCATCCAGGAGCTGCGGGCCGGGCTGGTCGTCGAGGAGGAGCGCCTGCGCCACACGCTCAACCGCGACCCGCACGACGCCGAGATCGCCCGGGTGCTCGGTGTCTCCGTCGAGGACGTCGACGAGGCCCGGGGGGTGTCGGCCGGCTACCACGCCGTCTCCCTCGATGCCCCCACCGCGACCGGCACGAACCTGGCCGACCACGTGCTCATCACCTCGAGCCACTCCGGCACCATCGAGCTCCGCGACGCCCTGCGACAGTCGGTGTCCCGCCTCACCGAGCGCCAGCGCCTGGTGCTCCGGCTGCGCTACGTCGACGAGCTCACCCAGGGCGAGATCGGGGAGCAGATCGGCGTGAGCCAGATGCAGGTCTCTCGCATCCTGCGCGGCATCGTCGAGCGCCTGCGCTACGACCTGCTCGCCGACGACGAGCGCCGCTCCCAGGACTCCGCCGCCTGAGACGACTGCTCACGGCTCCAGGAGGCCGAGCTCGCGAGCCCGGATGACGGCCTGCCGCCGGTTGACGACCTCGAGCTTGGCGTAGAGGTGCCGCAGGTGCGACTTCACGGTGTTCACCGACACGAAGAGCTGCTCGGCGATCTCCGGGTAGGTCATCATCGACGGCAGGTACTGCAGCACGCTCAGCTCGCGGTCGGTCAGCGAAACCGGCTGTGCTCCAACGGTTCTCGCCCGCACCGGAGCGGCGGCGGCCTCGAGCTGCTCCACGAACCCTCGGGTGCGCGGGTGCAGGGCCTTCGCGTGGGTCAGGAGCCGCGGGAGGTGTTCACGCCCCCAGGCCACGAACGGCCGGCGGATGCCCTCCGGCTCGGCCGCGACCAGGGCACGGTGCAGGGCCTCGTCGGCTCGGCGGTCCTCGCGCAGGCGATCGGCGGCCAGGGCGGTGAGCACCCACATCTCCACCGCCGACCTCGGCTCGAGACCCGCGGTGCGCAGGGGTGCGAGCACGTCCTCGGCCCCCCGTGGGTCGGCCAGGTCGAGCAGGGCGCGGGCCCGCAGGAGCCGCTCGGGGACCAGGGGCGAGTCGTGGTCCTCCGGCCGGTCGAGGCGCACCCGCTCCAGGGCTGCGGCCGGGTCGCCGGCCGCGAGGTGGACCTCGGCCTCGGTGACCCTGAGCCAGCGCGCCAGGAGCCGGGGCGGCTGCCAGCCGCCGAGGTCGCGGTGCAGCCGCGCGAGCTGGCCGCGGGCGGCATCCACCCGGCCCACCGCCGCGTCGACACGTACCTGGTACAGCACCATGGCACCGCGCGCGGCCGGCTCGAGAGCCGCCGCCGCCCGCCCGGCGGTGAGCGCCCCCAGCGCGGCGTCGATGTCGTTGCGCTGCAGGTGCACGATCGACAGGGCGAGGTGCGCGGTGGCCTCCTGCACCATCGGCGACCACCCGCGGTCCTGCGCAGTCTGCACCGCGCGCGACGCCCGCTCCTCGGCCTCGGTGAGCCGGCCCGAGACGGCAGCCGAGAGCGCGAGGTGGCCGAGCATGTTCACCCGGCTGGCCTCCGGCGCACCGGCCTCGGCCAGGCCGCTCGACAGGGTCGCCTCGGCCTCGCTCAGCCGGCCGGCCCACAGCTGGCCGGTTCCGAGGTTGGCGAGCGCGGTGGCCCGGTAGCCGCCGGCGGCCGGCAGGGCGGCACCGTGGGTGGACAGCTCGTCGAGCGCACGGGTGGCGGACGCCATCAGGGCCGCGTTGTCACCGAGGGTGCGTGCCACGGCGGTGGAGAACAGGAGCAGCCCGATCCGGGCCGGGGCAGCGGCCCGCGGGTCGGCCCCGGCCAGCTGTGCCTCGGCCCGGACGAGGTGGGGGGGCATGTCCGCGTAGCGGTTCGCCAGCAGCAGCCGGGTGACCGCGGCCAGGGCGAGCTCGGGGGTGTCGGCGAGCCGCTGGACCGGGATCCGTTCCAGGAGCAGGGCGAGGTCGGCCCGCTCCGCCGACAGGGCCAGCGGCAACGCCTCGGTGACGAGCAGGTGACCCATCAGTGACCAGTCCTCGGCGTCGGCCGCGTGCCGCAGCGCGGCCAGGGGCGCGCCCTGCTCACTGAACCAGAGCGCCGCCCGGCGGTGCAGCTCGGGCACCAGACCCGGGGACTCAACGGTCAGCCGGTGCCGCAGCATCTGCCGCAGGAGGGCGTGGTAGCGGAACCAGGTGCGCCCGACACCGAGGGCGACAACGAAGGTGTTCGACGCGGCCAGGTCCTCGAGGTGCTGCTGCCCGTTCGCCGCGCCGGAGAGCTCCTCGGCCAGCGAGGCGTTGAGCCGCTCGGCGACGGAGGTGCGCAGGAGGAACTGCTGCATCTCGGGCGAGTGCCGCGCCAGCACCTCCTCGGCCAGGAACTCGACGACGGCATGGTCGTCGCCACCGAAGTCGGCGGCCCGGTGGTTCGGGGCGTCGCGGGTGAGGAACAGCGCGGCGAGGCGCATCCCGGCCGGCCAGCCCTCGGTGCGCTGCACGAGCAGCTCGGCGTCGCCGGCTTCGAGCCGCACCCCGTCGTGGGCCACCAGGGCGGAGGCCTCGCCGACGCTCAGCGCGAGGTCCGCGGACCGGATCTCGCCGAGCTCGCCGGACACCCGCACCCGGTGCAGGGGCAGCATCGGGTCGGTGCGGGTGAGCAGCACGACGCGCAGCTGGGGCACCGGCGACCTCACCAGCGTCGTCACCGCCGCGAGCACCGCCGGGTCGTCGACCAGGTGGAAGTCGTCGAGCACCAGCACCACCGGTTCGGGCAGCTGCTCCAGCCCGGTGACGAGGCGGCGCATCGTCTCCGCCTCGCTGCCGAGACCGGGCACGAGCCGTGCCAGGGGGTTGTCGGCCGGCACCGCCCCCGTGCCGCGCAGGGCGCCGACGACGTACGACCAGAAGGCCCGCGGCTGGTTGTCACTGGGGTCGAGCGAGACCCAGGCCACCGGGCCGACGCGGGGGGAGCCCGACGCCCACGCGGCCGTCGCCAACGTCTTGCCCCACCCCGCACCCGCGCTGACCAACGTGAACGGGCCGCGCGTACCGGCATCCAGCAGGGCGTCCACCTGGGTGCGCGGGACGTACCCGGGCGGCAGCCGCGGGCGGCCCAGCTTCGTGGTCGACAGGCCCAGCTCGGCCGCGGCGCTCGACCGGGCGTCGTGCGCAGCGCGCGCGTCACTGGCCGGTTTCAGCTGGTGGTCCACGCCGCGACTCCCCGGGGTCGGCCCGCGCCGGGACGGCGGGTCTGTGCTCCGGGTCACACTACCGGCCGCTCCCCGGGTCGCCCTACCCCTTTCGGGTGACGCGAGACGGCGCCCCAGCCGCCACCGTGGAGGGGTCGACCCGAGGAGGAGCCGTGCTGGCGAAGGCGTTCGAGGTGCACGTCCGCGGTGAGCTGCCCGAGGCGGCGCTCGACGAGCTGGAGTACCTGACGGCGAGGGTCGTGCCTGCCGAGACGGTGCTCACCGGGGTCGTCCCCGACCAGGCCGCACTGCTCGGCCTGCTCGGCTGGCTGCAGTCGCTCGGCCTCGAGGTGACCGAGGTCAGGCGGGTGGCCGGCAACGGGGACGGGTCATGAGCGACGGGCTCAGGGTCGAGGTGCACGTTCGAGGCTGCCTGGGCGGTGACCTGCTCGCGATGGTGGCGGGGATGCATCCCCGGGTGGTGCCGCGGCACACCGTGCTCACCGTCGGCAGGGACGCCGGCCACGACCTGGTCGGCGTGCTGCACGCGCTGGAGCGCGCCGGCATCGAGCTGGACCGCGTCACCACCTAGGCCGTCGGGCGGCGCAGGCCCACGCTCAGGGCGGGGCCGGTCGCGCGCACCCGTGAGGGGGCCGCTGTCGGGCGCGCCCACGGCATCCGCGACCATGGATGCCGCAGGGCCGCCACCGAGGAGAGACGTTGAGCACGCAGCACGACCGCACCCGTGACCTGGCCCTGACGGCAACCTTCGCCGGCTTCATCGCGGCCCTCGGGCTGGTGCCGGCGTTCTCACCGTTCGGCTTCGCCGTGCCGGTCACGATCCAGTCGCTCGGGGTGATGATCACCGGCGCCGTGCTGGGCGCGCGGCGCGGGGCCGCGGCCACCGGGCTGTTCCTGCTGCTCGTCGCGATCGGCCTTCCGGTGCTCTCCGGCGGGCGCGGCGGCCTGGGGGTCTTCGCCGGCCCGACGCTGGGCTACCTGATCGGCTTCCCGATCGCCGCGTGGGTCATCGGCGCGATGGTCTACCGACGGGGCGCCCCGTACGGCTTCTGGTGGGGCCTGGTCTCGGTCTTCACCGGCGGGGTCGTCGTGCTCTACGCGATCGGCGTCCCGGTCACCGCATGGCGGGCGGGCATCAGCCTGCACGCCGCGGTCGTCGGAAGCGCGCCCTTCCTCGTCGGTGACTGCGTCAAGGCGGTCGTCGCGGCGGCGGTCGCGGGGGCGGTGCACCGGGCCTACCCGGGCCTGCTCCCGGCCTCCCGCCGAGCGGTGACCGAGCCGACACCGGAGCACGCCTCCGCCTGACGCCCGGACGTCGCGGCCCGAGGCTACTTCGACCTATTGGTCGATCTTGACCCGGTCGCGGCCCGGGTCAGTCGTCGAGGCCGCGGGCGACCAGGGCGTCGGCGAGCCGGTCGGCGTGCCGCAGGCTGCGCACGACGAGCGGCACCACGAAGGCCGTCGGGCTGGCGGTCGCACCCCGGGCCAGCTGGGCCTCACGCACCTGCCGGCCCAGGTCGGTGATCACCGGAGCCGCGCGCACCGCGAGCGCGACGAGCAGGCCGAGCCGTTCGGGGTCGACGCCCAGCCGGCGCAACGGCCGGGCGCCCACGACGACGGCGTCGACGATCGCGGTGGTCCGGGTGGTCAGGCTGACCAGCGCGGCCAGCAGCACCAGCCCGAGCAGCCCGCCGACCACCACGACGGCCCGCTCCCAGCCACTGACGACCAGCTGGAAGACGGCCAGTCCGACGGCGAACCAGGCGAGCGGCCGCACCTGGGCCAGGGCCGTGCGCCACGGAACCCTGGCCACGACGTACAGCACCGCGACCGCCATGAGGAGCACGGCCACCTGCCAGGGCTGCCGGACGACGACGCTCACCATCGCCACGGCGGCGAGGGTGAGCAGCTTGGTGCCGGCCGGCACCCGGTGGAGCACCGAGTCGCCGGGCAGGTAGATCGCGAAGGTGCTCACAGCACCAGCTGCCGGTAGTGCGCGACGGCGGCGGCCGGCATCCCGTCGAAGACCACGCGCCCCTCGTGCAGGACGAGCGCGCGGTCGTAGTCGTCGACGAGCTCGAGGTGGTGCGTCACCAGCACCACCTGCTGCGCCAGCCCGGCGACGACCTGCCGCACCCGCTCGGCGTTGGCGAGGTCGAGCAGCGTGGTCGGCTCGTCCATGACGACGAGCTCGGGCCGGGTGACGAGCACCGAGGCGAGCGCGAGCAGCTGCTTCTGCCCGCCGCTCAGCAGGTGCGCGGGGTGGTCGCGGTGGTCGGCCAGCTCGTAGGTGACGAGCGCGTGCTCCACCCGCTCGGTGACCTCCTCGCGGGCCAGGCCACGCCGGCGCAGCCCGAACGCGATGTCCTCGGCCACGGTGGGCATCACGATCTGCGCGTCGGGGTCGGTGAAGCAGAAGCCCACCCGGCGACGGATCTCGCGCGCCTGCCTCGCCGTGTCGAGGCCGTCGACGCGCACCGCGCCGGCGGTGGGTACGACGAGCGCGTTGAGCATGCGGGCGAAGGTCGACTTGCCCGACCCGTTGGCCCCGATCAGGGCGATGCGCGGCTCGTCGAGGCGCACGGTCACGTCGCGCAGCACCGTGCGCGTGCCCCGGCTGACGGGGTACTCGTGGGTGACGGCGTCGAACTCGATCAGCGGCATCCGCCCACCACCCAGGCTCCTTCGCGGCAGCACGCGCCCTGCCCTGCCCCCATTCAACCAGCGCCCCCGGGTGCCCCTGACACTGCCTGTGACCGGCGCCCGCCGCCCGTCATCGGGCAGACTTCCCGCATGTCGCTCCCGGACCCGGCGCTGGTGGTGCTGGTCGGCGCCTCCGGGTCGGGCAAGTCGACCTGGGCGGCGCAGCACTACCGCGAGCAGGAGGTCGTCTCGTCCGACGCCCTGCGCGGCGTCGTGGGCAGCGGGCCCCACGACCTGGACGCCTCCGCCGACGCGTTCGCCGTGCTCGAGGCCGTCGTCACGGCCCGGCTGGGGCGGAGGCTGACGACGGTGGTCGACACCCTCGGCTTCGACGCCGCCCGCCGCCGTGGCTGGCTCGCGGCCGCACGGGCAGCGGGCCTGCCCGCGGTGCTGGTGCGTCTCGACACCCCTGACGAGGAGTGCCGCCGCCGCAACGCCGCCCGCGACCGGCCGCTTCCGGCCACGGTGGTCGTCGGACAGCTGGCCCGGGCACGGGCCGTGGCCGACGAGGTCGCGGATGAGGGGTGGGACCTCGTCGTGCCCGTCACCTCCGACCAATCCGCCACCGCCTCCACTCCCCCGGCACCCACCGCGAGTGAGGTGCGAGCGGGTGGCGGGCGCACGGCATCCACGGGGGTGCAGGTGGTGCTGCAGGTCTCGCGGTTCCCGTGGGGAGAGGACCCGCTGGCCTGGCTGCGCGACGTCGCCCTCGCCGCCGACGAGGCCGGGTTCGCCGGGCTCGCGCTGATGGACCACCTGATCCAGATCCCCCAGGTCGGGCGGGCCTGGGACCCGATCCCCGAGCCGTGGGTGGCGCTCGGGGCCGTCGCGGGCCTCGGGACCGGGCTGCGGCTCGGCCCGCTGTGCACGCCGATCACGTTCCGGCAGCCCGGGATCACCGCCAAGGCCGCCGCCACCCTGTCGGCGCTGACCGGCGGCCGCACCTTCCTGGGGATCGGTGCGGGGTGGTGGGAGCGCGAGCACGCCGCCTTCGGGATGCCGTTCCCGGCCGCCCCCGAGCGGCTCGACGAGCTGGAGTACTCGATCCGGGTGATGCGGGCGCTGTGGGCGCCGGGCACGAAGGCCTACGCGGCGAGCGGCGTGTTCCTGCCCGAGACGACCTGCTACCCGCGGCCGACGGCTCCCATCCCGGTGGTCGTGGGAGGGATGGGCGAGCTGCGCACCCTGCGGATCGCAGCCGAGCTCGGCGACGCGTGCAACCTGACGACATCGGATCCGGTCGTGCTGCAGCGGAAGATCTCAGTCCTGCGCGCACACTGCGCGGAAGTCGGCCGCGACCCCGCCGAGGTCGCGGTCACGGTGCTCGACCTGCCGGTGGTCGGCCGCGACCGTGACGACGCCTGGGCGCGGGTCGAGCGGCTCCGGGGCCGCACTGCCGCAGCGACATTCGCGGCCCGCACGCACGCCGGGACCGTCGCCGAGCACCGCGACCGACACGCTTCCCTGGCCGGGCTGGGGGTCTCGACGGTCTTCCTGGGCACCCGCGACCTCGACGGCCCGGACGCCGTGCTCGAGCTGGCGGGGCTCACCGCGTGACCGGGGCCCAGCTCCTCGCAGTGCTCGCGTGCCTGCCCGTGATGGTCGCCGCGAACGTGTGGGTGCACGTCGGCCCGGCCCGGTGGCACGTCGCGACCGGGCCGGTGGCCGCGGCAGTCCTCCTGCTGATCGGGCGGCTGGCGGGCCTGTCGTGGGAGCAGCTGGGCCTCGGACCGGGCTCGCTGCTCCCGGGGCTGCTGTGGGGTGGCGCCGCCGCGGCCTGCGTCCTGCTGGGGTACGCGGTCGGGCTCGCGGTGCCGGTGACCCGGGGGCTCTTCCTCGACGAGCGGCACCGGGTGGGGATGTGGTCGATGCTCCACCGGGCCGCGCTGGTGGTGCCGCTGGCGACGGTGGTGTTCGAGGAGGTCGCGT
This sequence comes from Ornithinibacter sp., assembly GCA_035702525.1. Taxonomy (GTDB): domain Bacteria; phylum Actinomycetota; class Actinomycetes; order Actinomycetales; family Dermatophilaceae; genus Fodinibacter. Next base: position 19,628 of record DASSQL010000216.1, read on the forward strand.
TCCGCGGGGTGCTGTGGGGGTTGTTCGAGGTGGCTCACGGTGCGCTCTGGGCGACCGCGGTGTCGGCGCTGCTCTTCGGGCTGTGGCACGTGCTGCCGGCCGTCGACGGGGTCCGCCAGAACTCGCCGACCGAACGGGTGGCACGTGCCGAGCTCGTGCGCCAGGTCGCCGGGACGATCGCCTTCACCGCCCTGGCCGGTCTCGTGTTCGGGGTGCTGCGCGACCGGAGCGGCAGCCTGCTCGCACCGGGCCTGCTGCACTGGGCGACCAACGGGTTGGGCATCGTCGCCGCGGCGCTGGCCTGGCGGTGGTCGGCGACACCGCGCGACCCCGTCGACTAGTCCTCCTGGAACACCTCCCAGCGCGCCTCTTCGCGCCGCCGCACCGCCTCGGTCACCCGGGCCAGCTGCTCGGCGGACGCCGGGAGGCCGTAGACCTCGCTGACGAACCCGGGCAGGTCGGGCCGGTAGTCGTGTCCCCAGGCCTGGTACGTGCCGGGGACCTGGGCGTTCTTGACGTCGACCAGGGTCTGGAAGAACGTCGTCACCGGCCGCCAGCGGAGGCGACCCGGGATGCCGCGGGGGCTGGCGCCGTCGACGTGCTCGGTACGCGGCCGGTGCGGCCCGAGCCAGGCGGGCTCGGTGGTGAGCAGGTCGGGCCCGAACCGGGTGACCCCGTCGTTGTCGTGGCTGAGCAGCACGTACGGCGGCAGGGAGCCCCGGGCCTGCGTGACGGCGCCCAGCTGGGCGAGGTCGTTGACCACGGCGACGCTGTCCCGGTCGACGTCGAGGCGGTCCGGGCCGGTGACCTCGTGCATCCACTCGCTGCCGTAGGGCGTGCCGATCCACAGGGCCCGGTCGATGCCCAGGGCGCGCAGGCCCAGGGTGCCCCAGTGCAGGAAGACGTCCTGGCTGGTGTGCGCGCCGAGGCTCTCGCCGAACAGCACGACCCGCGGCCGGCGTCCCTCCATCTGCCGGATCCGCTCGATGACCCGCAGCCAGAGCAGGCGGTTCTGCTCGCGAGCCTGCCCCACCCGGCCGAGCGAGAGCGGGGACGGCCGCCGCGAGTACTGCATGGTCACCGACGCGATGTCGCCGCGGGACAGGTACTGGGCCGCCGCGAGCGCCACGTAGTTGACGTACCCCAGCCCGGTCGGCGAGACGAGCACGAGGAGGGACCGGTCGAAGGCACCGGTGCGCTCCATCTCGGCGAGTGCCAGGTCGACCCGCTCCCGCACGGTGGGGGCGCTGTCGAGCCCGACGTAGACCTGCACGGGGGCCGCGAGGGCCGGCTCGCCCATCACCGTCTCGATCGAGAGGTCGGGCAGGTCGGCGAAGCCGGGGGGCCGCTCCTGCGCAGGGGTCGGGCGCACGTGGGTGAGCATGTGGCGGCGACCCTCCTTTCCGAGGGTGGCCCACGGCACCAGGCTTCCCGGGCCGCCGCTCAGGGTCGGGCCGGTCCACCGGGCACCCTCGTCGCCGCCGAACACGGGCTCGTCGGCGGACGCACCCGCCTCGATTCCGCGCATCGCCCGCTCCCAGACGTTCGTCGCGGTGACCGCGACCAGCCCCAGGGTGGCCGCGTGCGTCACGAGGCGCCACAGGTGCGGGCCGCCGGGCAGCACCTCGGCGAGTCGCCCGCCGGCGGCCGAGGCCAGTGCGTGCTCCGCGTAGGCGACTGCGACCAGCCCGCCCTCCACCCCCGCGGCGACGAGGGCCGACCGCGCCAGTGGTGGCGTCGCCGAGAGGTCCGCGACGTCGTCCGCACCCGGCATCCCGCGACGTCGGTCGACCACGAAGGCGATGGTCAGGCCCAGGGGCACGGCCACCGGCAGCCCGGCCACCCGACCGCCGGCACCCATCCGCTCGTCTAGCGCCCGCAGACCCACCCGTGCCGCCTCGAGGCTGAGGGCCGCGACCCCGGTCGTGCCCGCGCGCCACCCGGCCTGGCGCACCCAGCCGCGCGCCATGGCCTCGCCGGGGTGGGACGGCAGGAGCCGGCGCAGCGCCAGCCCGACGGGTACGGCAGCCACGTCCAGCGCCAGCGCCAGGGTCCGTTGCCGGGTCGCGAGGTCACCCCACCGGGCGGCGCCCGGGGCGCGGGCCAACCCCGCTGCGACTGCCTGGAGGGCGTCCTGGGTGCCGAGGGCGAGCAGGTAGTGCACGCCCGTCGACAGCCCCGTGACCAGGCCCTGGTCGACGGCGCTGCGGGGTGCGAGACCGGGGCCGAAGCTCCCCGGGACCTCGGCCGCGGCGACGACGAGCCCCACCTGCACCCCGATGTCCGAGGGAAGCGGCCCGACCGCACCCGTCGTCGTCATCGCGAGCCCGCTCCTGGCCGGTGCATCAGCGAACCCCTTCCGTCGCGGTCGAGTCCGCGCACGACCCAGTGTTCTGCCCTCGCGGGTCGGGCTGCCTCACCCGGCGCGGGTGGCGCGGTCTGGGTCGAGCCCGGTGAGCCCGGTGAGCCCGGTGAGCCCGGTGAGCCGCAAGCTACCCGCACAATTTGACCGGAACGGTCTTGTATTGAAAGTGACCCGGTGCCACCATCGGGGGATGAGCACGTCGGCGAGCACAGGCGTGGCTCCGCCTCAGGGGAGGCGGCGCTATGACTCCTCCCTGCGGCAGCAGATGGCGCTGAAGAACCGCCAGGCGGTCCTGGACGCCGCCACGGCTCGCTTCAGCGAGAGCGGCTGGGCGGCCTCGGTGCGCGACATCGCCCGGTCCGCCGGGGTCTCGGTCGAGACGGTCTACGCCCACTTCGGCTCCAAGATCGACCTGTTCAACACCGTGCTCGACGTCGCCGTGGTCGGCGACGACGAGCCCGTCGCGCTGGTCGACCGCCCCCTCTTCGCGGCCCTCTCCACGGGGAGCCATCGCGACCGAGCGCGCGCCGGCGCGGCCCTGAACACGGCGATCAACCAGCGAACCACGCACCTGTACCGCGCCCTGCGGGAAGCTGCCGCCGTGGAACCGGTTCTGGCGCAACGGCTTCACGCACTGCGTGAGAGCCAGCGACACACCGTTCGCGCCGCCCTGGTCATGGTGGCCGGCCGCGAGGTGACGGCCACCGAGGCCGACGGGGTGTGGGCCCTGCTGACCCAGGACGTCCACGCGCTCCTGGTCGACACCGCCGGGTGGAGCCCGGCGCACTACGAGCAGTGGGTGGCCGACTCCATCCTCACGCTCCTGCACCTCCACGACTGAAAGGAGAGGGCCATGGCAACCGAACAGGGCCCCGCCGACACCCGCAGCATGGGCATCGTCCACAGCGCCCTGCGCCGCGACCTCGAACGCACCCGGCTGGTCCTCACCGAGCGGCCCCACCCGGGACCGGAGCAACGCCGGGCCGTCGCGACCCACCTCACCTGGATGATGCACTTCCTGCACCAGCACCACACCGGCGAGGACACCGGGCTGTGGCCCCTGGTCCGCACCAAGAACCCCTCGGCCGGGCCGCTTCTCGACCAGATGGACGACGACCACCGGCAGATCGCGCCGGCGATCACCGGCCTGGAGGACGCGGCCCGCGCGTACCACGACGACGAGTCCGCACGAGAGCGCCTGCTCGCCGCGCTCGCCGCGCTCACCGACGTGCTGCTGCCCCACCTGCGGCGCGAGGAGCTGGAGATGATGCCCGTCGTCTCGGCAACGCTCACCGACACCGAGTACCGCGCCGTCGAGCACGAGAACTTCGTCGCGCCGAAGGGTCTGCGCGAGCTCGGCGCCGAGGGCCACTGGGTGCTCGACGGCCTTCCGCCGGAAGGCCGCGCCGTCATGCTCTCCGTGGTGGCGGCCGTCCCGCGGTTCGTGCTGCTGCACGGCTTCGCCCGCAGCTACCGCCGCGCCGCCGCGAGGCGCTGGGGCGACGGCGCGGCTGCCCGGGTTCCCTCACTCCAGCTCTCCATGGCGAGCGAGGGCCCGTGACGGGCACCATCCCGCGGCACGGCCGCACCGAGGCGTTCGCCGCCACCACCCCGGATGCCGTGTGGGAGGTCATCGCGGACGTGACCCGCATCGGCCAGTGGAGCGGCGAGTGTCGTTCGGCGCGGCTCGCCCGCGGTGCGAGCAGGCCGGCACCCGGCATCCGGTTCCGCGGCTGGAACCGGTCGGGCCCCTTCCTGTGGACCCGCTCCTGCCTCTTCACCGTCGTCGATCCGCCCCGACACCTGGCCTGGCGCACGGTCGGACTCTGGGGCCACGTCGACAGCACCGAGTGGCACATCACGCTCGAGACCCATGGCGACGGCACCCGGATCGTGCAGTCCTACGACGTCATCCACGTGCTGCCGGGCGTCGACCGGATCTACTGGCGGCTCATCACGGCGCACCGCGACCGGAGCGACGCGCTCGCCCAGGACGTCGACCGGCTGGCCGCGCTGGCCGTGGTGGCGGCGCGGACCGGACCGCGGCGGTGACCACCCTCGGGCGCAGGTGGGCCCGCGCCGGGAACCGGATCGGCGTGTGGCTCTACCGAACCCTGGACGGTCGGTTCTCCAGCGGCAGCAAGAAGGTCCAGGTCCTGCTGGTGACGGTGCCGGGGCGGCGCAGCGGCCTCCCGCGGTCCACCTGCGTGCGCTACCTCGACACGGGTGCCGGGCTCGTCGTCTGGGGCACCGGCTCGGGCTCTGTGCGCGACCCGGACTGGTTCCGCAACCTGCGGGCCGCTGATCTGGCCGACGTGCAGGTGGGTGACCGACACCTCCGCATGCGCCCCCGAGAGCTGCTCGGTGCCGAGCGCGACGCGACGTGGGAGGAGCTCATCCTCGCCGAGGCACCCGAGGTGCGGAAGTACGCTCACCGGGCCGGCCGCAGGATCCCGGTGGCCGTGCTCACCCCCGACGGCGGTGACGCGAACGAAGCACCATCCCGGTGAGCAGCACCCCGAGGGCGGCGAGAGCGGTCGTGTCGATCGCCGGGATGAAGCGCACCTGGCCGTTGCTGATGGCGTAGACGCCGATGCCCCGCACCATGCCGCCGAAGCCCGCGCCGGTGCCCTGTTCGTCGGGGGCGCTGCCGCCACCGCCGCCGCCGATCGACACCGCGACCGGGATCACCGTCAGGCCGTCGCGCTCGACCGGTTCACCGAAGACCCGGCGGATGCCGAGCTGGTCACCGACCTTGGTCACGATCTCGTCGGGCGTCATCACGCACCTCCAGGCATCTCGCGTCGCACCAGCAGTTCCCCTCCAGCAGACCACAGTTCCTCGAGCCCGGGAAGTCCATCGACGACCCGACGATCGCCGTCGCCAGAACCCGGCTCAGGTGTGGTCGGGAGACCCGCCCCGCTCCTCGAACACCGTGATCTGCAGACCGCCAGGGGCCGACAACCGCGAGTTCAGGGAGTCCCACGGGGTGACCGTCGGCGGTGCGACCAGCTCGGCGCCGCCCTCCACCAAGGCGGCGGTGACCGACACGGCATCCGACACCTCGAACGCGACGCGCAGGCGTGGGCTCACCCGTCGCCCGACCTCCACGCGGTCGATCATCTCCACCTGGGCGGGGTTGGAGATCTCCAGCGTTGCCCGGCCGACGTCGAGGATGGTGACCTTCTCGCCGGCCTCGCCGTGCACCTGGAGCTCCTCACCGGCCCCCAGCACGTCGCGGTAGAAGCGCACGGCCTCGTCGTAGTCGGCGGCCTCCACCACGAGGCGCATCTGCACCACGCGCGGCGTTTCGAGTCGATCCTGCATGCGTCCTCCTGGATCCCGGTGCCGTGGAGTGGTCGACCACTCCGGGCCCAGTCAGGTGCGTGGATGCCGACCCGTCAAGCCCGCTTGACACAACTGTTGCGATGTCGCATTATTTTCATGCGACATCGTAGTAGTTCTCGAACTCGAGAGCGTTCATCAGCACAGGAGCAGCCATGTCAACGACCACCACCCAGCGGGTGACACCGACTCAGGACGTCACACCCACCTCGGACCGCCCGGCGGTCCCGGCCGTCGCCCGCGCCATGCGCCACCTCGCGACCTGGCGGGTCTGGCTCGCCAGCGCCTCCGTCTTCACCCTGTTCGCCGGGGTCTTCTTCGGGTCGTCCGCGCCGTTCGCCATCCCCACGGTCGAGGCGGCCTGCGGCCAGGCGCCCCCCGACGTGCGGTTCACGTCGAGCCCTGCCGAGGTCGGCGGCTTCCTGCAGGCCTGCGGCGTCGCGGGCCGCGAGGCCTACCGGGCGATGCAGCTGGCCGACCTCGTCTACCCCCTGGTGTTCGCGGTCTTCATCGCGAGCTCGCTGGCCCTGGTCATCTCGCACCTGGCGCCGCGTCGCCCAGCCCTCCTGGGTCTGGCCGCACTGCCCCTGGTCGCCAGCGCGTTCGACTACGTCGAGAACGCCTGTGCCTGGCTGGCCCTGGCCAGCTACCCCGAGGCCGCTGCCAGCAGCTCGGTGCTCGGATTGGCGTCCGCTGCCAAGACCGCCACCTCGTGGGCCGCCGGCATCCTGCTGCTGGGTGCGCTCGGCGCACTGGTCGTGGTGACCCTCAGGCGGCGGGCTCGGGCCCGCACCCGGGGCGCGGCCGAGGTGAGCCAGTGACCCGGGGAACCGCCGAGCCGGCCGGAGCGGGGCGGGTCGACGCCGACCCGCCCCTCCCGGAGCTCGACCCACGCCTCGGCAACGTGCTCTTCGACGTCTGGCTCGTCTCCCGCGCCACCACGGCCCTGATCGACGACGCCGTGAGGGAGTCCGGGCTGAACGCCGACGAGTTCGCGGTCTACTCGGTGCTGGCGTCGACCGACGGCATGACCCCCTCGGAGCTCGCGCACTGGATGGCCGCGCCCCCCACCACCGTGTCGAGCTACGTCAAACGGTTCGAGCGCCGCGGCCACGTGCAGCGGGTGCCTCACCCCGGTGACGGGCGCTCCTACCGGGTGCAGCTCACCGCCGAGGGCCGCGCGGCCCACCTCGCCGCCGGCCTGCTCTTCCAGCCGGTGCTCGAGGAGGTGACC
>DASSQL010000217.1:0-6161 GCA_035702525.1 Ornithinibacter sp.
CCCTCACCGGCAGCGAGGACGATGACGGCGGCCGGGCGGGGGGTGCTCACGCGCGAGGGCTCCAGACGTGCTGCGGGGTGCCACGGGACGCCCGTCATGCTACCCGCCGGGGACGGCCGGTCCGCAGGCCGGGCCGGGCCCGGGCAGGTGGGGCCAGACCTCGGGCGGGCGGACACGGCATCCGCCATGATGTGCGTGGCACCACGTCGACACGGCCGCCCCGGCCCGTGGGCCTCGAGAGGAGCACCGATGACGGCGACGGCGAGCGAGGCGAGCGCGGAGTCCCGCGACGGGCGGGGCTTCACGTTCCGCACGGGCGCGGACGACGGGGTCGCGCCCGGTGACATGGTGATCATCGGCACCGGCGACGGCGGCCGGCTCCTCGGCCAGGTGCTCGACGTCGCCGAGCCGGTGAGCGACCAGCCGTTGACCGGCCACGGGGTCGTCATCGGCAGCCTCGACGGCGACCACGCCGTGCGGCGCGCCGACCGCCCGTCGTTCCGCGGCGCCACGCTGACCCAGGCCCGCCCCGACGAGCTCGGCGGCCTCGACGGCGCCCCCGCGGGAACGATGACCATCGGCACCTGGCGCACCGGCGACGTCGGCGCCCCCGCGAACCTGCGCGCCGGCGGGTTCAACCGGCACACCTTCCTGTGTGGCCAGAGCGGCTCGGGCAAGACGTACGCCCTCGGGGTACTGCTCGAGCGGCTCCTGCTCCAGACCGACCTGCGGATGGCCGTGTTCGACCCCAACGCCGACTTCGTGCACCTCGGCTCCACGCTGCCCGGGGTGCCCGAGGCCGATGCCCGGCGGATCGCCGAGCGGGGGGTGAAGGTGCTGCGCAGCGACTCCACCCGCGGTGAGGGCGACGAGCCGCTGCGGATGCGGTTCCGGACGATGACCCGCCAGGCCCAGGCCGCCACCCTGCAGCTCGACCCGGTGCACGACCAGGACGAGTACAACGCGTTCATCAGCTTCCTCTCCCAGCTCGGCGGGCAGGACCTCGGCCCGATGCTGCTCGGGCTGCGCTCGGGCACCCCCGGGCAGCAGTCGCTCGCCCGCCGGATGGAGAACCTCGGCCTGCTCGAGTGGGAGGTGTGGGCCCGCGACCTGCCCTCCGCCGCCGACTTCGTCACCGGCGGCAGTGGCGTCACGGTGATGGACCTCGGCGGGTTCGGCGACCCCGCCGAGCCGGTGGCCGTCTGCCTCGAGGTGGTCGACGAGCTGTGGGCCCAGCGCGACCGCCGGGTGCCGACCCTGCTCGTCATCGACGAGGCGCACAACCTGTGCGGCACCGAGCCGGCCAGCCAGGTGGCGCAGAAGCTGCTCGACCGGCTGATCCAGATCGCCGCCGAGGGCCGCAAGTACGGCCTGTGGCTTCTACTGTCGTCGCAGCGCCCGTCGAAGATCCACCCGCAGATCCTCAGCCAGTGCGACAACCTGATGCTGATGCGGATGAACAGCCCTGACGACGTCGCCGAGCTGGGCCGGGCGTTCGGCTTCGCGCCCCGGTCGATGCTGCGGGCGTCGAACGGGTTCGTCCAGGGCGAGGCGCTGCTGGCCGGCGGGTTCGCGCCGGTGCCGATGCTCGTGCAGATGCGCGAGCGGCTGACCCGGCAGGGCGGCAGCGACGTCGCCGTGCCGCTCCTCGACGCCTGACCCCGCTGCAGCACCCGAGTCGGGTGCTCAGGTGGTCGCCCTGGCCGCAACCTGAGCACCCGGCTCGGATGCCGGGGGTCGTCAGAGCAGGTCGGTGAGCTCCGCGCGGGCCCGGGAGCGCACGCCCTCCAGTGCGTCCTTGGCCGTGCGCGCCTCGCGCGCCACCGTGGCCAGGCCCTGGCACTCGGGCAGCGAGTGCAGCGACAGGGCCAGGCGCACCACCGGCACCTTGCTCGGCGCCATCGACAGGCTCGACACCCCGAGCCCGGCGAGCACCAGCGCGAGCAGCGGGTCGCCGGCCGACTCGCCGCAGACCCCGATCGGCCGACCCACGCGACGGGCGCCCTCGCAGGCGGCCGCGACGACGTCGAGCACCGCCGGCTGCCACGGGTCGAGCAGGTCGCTCAGCTCGCCCTGCATCCGGTCGGCGGCCATCGTGTACTGCGCGAGGTCGTTGGTGCCCAGGCTGCCGAAGTCGACCTCCGCGAGCACGTGCGCGGCCCGCAGGGCAGCACCCGGCACCTCGATCATCACCCCGGCCTTGGGCAGGCCGTTCTCGCGGACCCGCCGGGCGAACCAGGCGGCCTCCTCGACGGTGGCGACCATCGGTGCCATCACCCGCACGTCGGCGCCGGTGTCCCTGGCCGCGATGGCGAGGGCCTCGAGCTGGGCGTCGAGCAGCTCGGGCCGCTCGGCCGAGAGTCGCAGGCCCCGCCGACCCAGGGCCGGGTTCTCCTCCGGCCCCAGGTCGGCGAAGGCCAGCGGCTTGTCGGCTCCGGCGTCCAGCGTGCGGACGACCACACGCCGGCCACCGAACGGCCGGAACACCTTGCGGTAGATCTCGGCCTGCTCGTCGACGGTCGGTGCCTTGTCGGCCGAGAGGAACACGAACTCGGTGCGGAACAGCCCGACCCCCTCGAGGTCGAGGGCCCCGGCGGCCTCGGCGTCCTGCACGCCACCGATGTTGGCGAGCAGTGCCACGTGGGTGCCGTCGCGCGTGGTGCCCGGGCCGCTGCCGGCCGCGAGCGCCTCGGCCCGCTTCTCGCGACGGACCTTCTGGGCCTCGACGAGCGCGATGTCGGGGGCGATGGTGACCTCGCCGGTGTCGCCGTCGAGCGCGACCGGCGTGCCGGCCGGGATGCCGGTGGCGCCGGCGAGCTGCACGACCGCCGGGATGCCCATCTGGGCCGCCAGGATCGCGGTGTGGCTCGTGCGGCCGCCGGCCTGGGTGACGATGCCGACGACCAACGAGCGGTCGAGGGTGGCCGTCTCGGCCGGGGCGAGGTCCTCGGCGACGACGACGCTCGGCTCGGAGAAGTCGGGCACGCCGGGCGCGGGGACACCGAGCACGGCAGCGACCGCCCGGGAGCCGACGTCACGCAGGTCGGTGACCCGCTCGGCGAAGTACCCGCCGAGCGCCTCGAACTGGGCGCAGTACTCCTCGACGGCGTTGGCGATGGCCGTCGCCCGGCCGCGGCCGGCGGCGAGCTGCTTGTCGGCGGCCTTGACCAGCCCCTTGTCCCGAGCGATCAGCGCGGTCGCCTTGAGGATCTGCTGGGCGGTGTCGTCGGCGTGCCGGGCCTTGCCCTCCAGCGCGACCGCGACGAACTCGAACGCCGCCTTCACGTCGGCCAGCGCCGCCTCGCGGTCGTCGACCGCGGGCTCGTCGGCCGGCGGCCGCACCGGCGGTGCGACCTGCACCACCGGCCCGTACGCCGAGCCGGGGCTGACCCCGATGCCCTGGCGGGTCTCCGTCGCGGTCACCGCGCTCACTCCGCGTCGAGGTCGCGGGACAGGAGGGCGACCAGGCCGTCGAGGGCCGCGTCGGCGCCGTCGCCCTCGGCGGTGAGCACGACCTCCTCGCCGTGGGTGGCGCCCAGGGCCATGACCCCGAGGATGCTCGTCGCGTCGACGGCGTCCTCACCGGGCCGGCCGATCTCGACGTCGAGGCCGGTCTCGGTCGCCGCCTCGACGAACAGGGCGGCCGGTCGGGCGTGCAGGCCGACGGACGAGGCGATGGTGACGGTGCGCTGTGCCATGGGGGTGCTCCTTGGGTGGTCGGTGGTGCGGCGGTGGAGGTGACGCTACGGGGACGGGACGTGCGGTGGGAGGGGGGCGGACGGCATCCGACGACGGTCCGGATGCCGTCCGCCACCGGTGCGGTCAGACGGTCGCGACCGCGTCGACCTCGGCGAGGCGACGGTCGCGCGACTTGAGGAAGATGACGATGGTCGCCATGACGACGACGCCGACGGCGAGCGCCAGGAGGAAGAGCGCGATCTGGCTGAAGCTGCCCATGATCGGCAGCACCCAGATGCCGCCGTGGGGGGCGCGCAGGCCGAGGCCGAAGGCCATCGCGAGTGCCCCGCAGATCGAGGACCCGACGACCGACGAGGCGATGATGCGCACCGGGTCGGCGGCGGCGAACGGGATGGCTCCCTCGGAGATGAACGAGAAGCCGAGCAGCCAGGCGGCCTTGCCGTTCTCGCGCTCGGGCTCCGAGAACAGCTGCGGGCGCAGGGTGGTCGACAGGGCCATGGCCAGCGGGGCGACCATGCCGGCGGCCATCACCGCGGCCATGATCTTCAGCTGCGGGCTGTCGGAGGCGGCGCCGGCGGTGGCGAGGCCTGCCGTGGCGAAGGCGTAGGCGACCTTGTTGACCGGGCCGCCGAGGTCGAAGCCCATCATCGCGCCCAGGATGGCGCCGAGCAGGATCGCGCTGGTGCCGCTCATGCCGTTCAGCGCGCTGGTGAGGCTCTCGCTCAGGGCCACGATCGGGCGGCCGAGCACGGTGATGAACAGGCCCACGGTGATGAACGTCGACAGCAGCGGGATGACGACCACGGGCATGATGCCGCGCACGCCCTTGTGCACCTTCCAGCCCGAGATCCACCGGGCGATGAACCCTGCCACCAGACCGGTGACCAGGCCGCCGAGGAAGCCGGCCTTCATCTCGCTGGCCACGAAGCCACCGACGATGCCCGGCACCAGGCCGGGCCGGTCGGCGATCGCGAACGCGATGAACCCGGACAGGATCGGCACGAGGAAGCCGAACGCGGCTCCGCCGATGACGAAGCAGAGGGCGGCCCACGACATCAGGCTCAGCGGGTTGAAGTTCTGGGTGATGTTGAAGTCACCCTCGGCGTTCAGTCCGTACTGGACGACGTCGATGGTGCCCTGGGTGCCGTTCGCGACCTGGGCGAGCATGAACGAGATGGCGATCAGGATGCCGCCCGCGGCGACGAACGGGATCATGTACGACACACCCGTCATCAGCCACTGGCGCAGCTTGGTCAGGGTGCTGGCGTCGTTGTCGACCTTCGTGGACAGACCCCCCTGCACGGCGGGGCCGGCGGACATCGCCTCGGCCGCGAGCTGCGGGTGGGCCTTCCACTGGGCGGCGATGAGCGCGGCCTCCTCGATGAGGGCCGGGCCGTCGGAGATGCCCTTCTTGACGCCGACGTCGACGATCGGCTTGCCGGCGAACCGGCCGGCGTCCTTGACCGGGAGGTCGTGGGCGAAGATCACGGCGTCGGCGGCGGCGATCTCGGCGGCGCTGAGCGGCGTGGTGCCGGCCGAGCCCTGGGTCTCGACCTTCATGACGTGGCCCGCCGCCTTGGCAGCGGCCTCGAGCGACTCGGCCGCCATGTAGGTGTGCGCGATGCCGGTCGGGCAGGAGGTGACGCCCACGAAGGTGAGCGAGCGCGGGCCGTCGTCCACGGCGGTGGCCGTGGCGGCAGAAGCTGCGGCCGCGGCGGGCGCGGCACCGGCATCCGGCGTCGTGGTGGCCGCAGCGGTTGCGACGGGTGCGGCGGCAGCGGCCGGCGCGGCCTTGGGCGGGTCGAGCGCGACCTGCGCCTCGACGATGGCGACGACCTCGGACTCGGTGGTGGCCGCGGCCAGGGCGGCCTTGAAGTCCTTCTTCATCAGCGCGCGGGCGAGCTTGGGCAGCATCTGCATGTGCGCGTCGCCGCCGCCCTCGGGGGCCGCGATGAGGAAGACGAGGGTGGCCGGGCCGTCCTTGGCGCCCCAGTCGATGCCGTCGGTGGAGCGGCCGAAGACGAGCGAGGGCTCGGTGATCGCGGCGCTGCGGGCGTGCGGGATGCCGATGCCGCCGGGCAGCCCGGTCGCCATCTTGCTCTCGCGCTCGGAGACGTCGGTGAGGAAGGTGTCGAGGTCGGTGCAGCGGCCGCTGGCCACGAGCCGCTCCGCGAGGGCTCGGGTGGCCTCGTGGCGGTCGGCACCGGTCAGGTCGAGGATGACCTGTTCGTCGGTGATGAGGGGCATGGTGCTTCCTTTCGGGGTCAGCGCAGGACGAGCGTGGGGTCGGGGGTGCGGGTGACCTCGACCGGGATGCCGACGAGGTCGTGCGGGGCCGGAACGCGGCTCCCGGGGAGGGTGACGGCTGCGGCGCCCCAGGTGACGGCGCCGGCGAGTGCGTCGGCGGCGCCGAGGCCGCTCGACAGGCCGTGGAGCAGGCCGGCGAGCATGCAGTCGCCGGC
>DASSQL010000218.1:0-2253 GCA_035702525.1 Ornithinibacter sp.
GCGGATGCCGGTCGCTGCGTCGGTCGCGCTGGTGGCCGTGGTGGTCGGCTTCACGGTGTGGGCGGGAGCGACGCACTCCGAGCAGGTGCTGCCCCGCCGCGACGCCGCGAGCAACCTGCAGGCCGCGGTCAGCCTGGCGACCACCGGGTCCCGCGTGGTGGCCGTCGACCCCGGGTCGGTCGGCGGTCCAGGGGTGCTCGACCTGCCGGGGGTGACCCTGGCGAGCCCGGCGTTCTTCGCGGTCGGGTCGAGTGCGTCGCCCGCCGTGCAGCCGCAGTTCGTGGTCGGCCCGGCGGTGGTCTACGCCTTCGGCTGGTGGGCCGGGGGAGCCGCGGTCGCCATGGTGCTGCCCGCCCTGGCGATGGGGCTGGCGCTGCTGGCGCTCGGGTTGCTCGTCGCCCGGGTGGCCGGCGCGTGGGCGGGGGTCGCGACGGCGGCCGTGACCGGCATCCTCTTCCCGGTCGTGCACACCGCGCGGGCGACGTACTCCGAGCCGCTGGCGATGCTGACCCTGACGGCGGGTCTGCTCGCGGTGACGCTCGCCGTCGCCGCGGGTCGCGATGCCGCCGGGCCGGGTGCGGCCGGGTTCGTCGGCGACGCCTCGTCGCAGGGGATGGTCGTGGGGCGGGCGCCGCTGCGCTCGCTCGTGCTGAGTGACGCATCGGCACGCGCCGGGCTGCTGGCGGGCCTGCTCGTGGGCGGCACCGGGCTGGTCCGGGTCGACGCGCTGCGCGAGGTCGTGCTGCTGCTGCCGGTGGTCGCCATCGGTGCGGCGTTCGGAGGGCGCTGGCCGCGGCCGGTGCTGCTCGGGCTGGCGGTGTCGCTGCTCGTGGCGGCGGTGGCGGCGGTCGGGCTGTCCTGGCAGTACCTGGCGTCCATCGCGGGCAGCCTGGTGCCGCTGCTGGCCCTGGGCGTGGTGATCGGTGGCGGGTCGTGGCTCGCACTGGTGCTGTGGCGGCGCGGGTGGCGGCTGCCGTCGGTCGTGGTGCACTGGCTGCCCGACGCGGCCGCGGCCCTGGTGGTGGTCGCGGGGCTGTACCTCGCGAGCCGGCCGTTGTGGCAGACCGTGCGCCAGGACCCGAACGACCCCGGGTCGCGGTACGTCGCGGGCATGCAGGTGCGCCAGGGCCTGCCGGTCGACGGCGGCCGCACCTACGCGGAGCAGACCGTGGCGTGGCTGTCCTGGTACGTCGGGCCGGTCGCGATGGCCGTGGCGCTGGTGGTGCTGGCCCTGCTCGTGCGGCGGGCGGTGCTGGCGGCGGAGTCGCGCCGGGTCGATGCCTGGCTGCCCGCGCTGCTCGTGGCGTCCGGGTCGACCCTGCTCACCCTGGCGCGGCCCGGCATCACGCCCGACCACCCCTGGGCCGACCGCCGGCTGCTCATCGCCCTGCCCCTGGTGGTGGCGCTGGTCGTGGTCGCGGTGGCGTGGGCCGTGCAGCGGTCGCGGGCCGCGGGGCGGGCGTGGATGGGCGTCGTGGCCGCCGGCCTCGTCGGCGCCCTCGTGGTGGTGCCCGCCGTCGTGGCGACGTGGCCGCACCGGGGCGGTGGGGTCGAGCGGGGGTCCCTCGCCGCCGTGGACGCGGTGTGCGCCGCCCTCGACCCCGAGACGGACGTCGCGCTGGCCGTCGACTCGCGGGCCGCCAACGAGTGGCCCCAGGTGGTGCGCGGCATGTGCGGTGTCCCGATGCTGTCGACGACCTCGGGGCTGCGGTCCGACCCGGCGGCGCTGGGCTCCACGGTCGCGGCCGTACGTGAGCAGCTGGCGGCGCGCGGGCTGCGCCTGGTGCTCCTGTCGGCCGACTCCCCGGACCCGATCGCCCGGCTCGGCGTCGACCCGGTGCTCGCGGCCGACACGACGGTGCGCGAGGACGAGCACGTCCTGGAGCAGCGGCCGTCACACACCGACCCGCTCCCCATCCGGGTGTGGCTCGCACCGGCACCCACCCCCTGACCACCCGGGCCTGCCCGAGCTGGGTGCTCAGGTGGCTGCCCCGGCAACCGTTTCCGCACTCGCGGCTGGGGCAACATCGACCAATTGGTCGACGTTGTCCCAGGGGCTCAGCGGGTGAAGACGGGTGCCACCCGGCGCTGCACCAGTGCACACGTCGACCGGTCGACGGCCACGACCAGCCCCGGGCGCAGCGAGCGCGGCCCGTAGGCCGACCCGTCCGGGTGGCACACCGACCCGCCGGCCTCGGTGACCATCAGGGTGCCCGGCGCGTGGTCCCACGGGTTGGAGCGGCTGTAGACGAT
>DASSQL010000219.1:0-5842 GCA_035702525.1 Ornithinibacter sp.
TCGCGCTCGCTGACGATGCCGTGCACGCTCTCGCCGTCGTCGCTCACCACGACCGCGCCGATCTTGTGCTCCGAGAGGAGGGACAGCAGCTCGGTCACCGATGCGTCGGTGCGCACGGTGATGACGTCCCCGCCCTTGCGCTTGATCACGTCCGAGATCCTCATGACCCGAACCATAGGGGTGCCTCCGGCGACGCGCCAGACCAACGGCCCGGATGCCGCGTCACACCGCCCGCGCCCGGCCACCCGGCATCCGGGCGCTGGGTCCGGCCCCGGGGATCGCGACGCACTACGACGCGGGATACCGCCTGGTAGATGCACCGATCACCCCACCTACCAGGCGGTGGGCGACGTCACCTCGGCTCAGGCGCGGTGCGGCACCGCACCGGTGGAGCCGCGCACGACGAGCTCGGGCCGGAACACGTACTCCGCCCGCGGCGGGCCCTCGCCACCGATCTCGTCGAGCAGCGCGCGCACCGCGGCATCGCCCATGGCCTCGACCGACTGGCGGATCGTGGTGAGCGGCGGGTCGGTGAACGCCATCATCGTCGAGTCGTCGTAGCCGACCACCGAGACGTCGCGCGGCACGGTCAGCCCCATAGAGCGGGCCTGCCGGATGGCGCCCAGGGCCATCAGGTCGGATCCGCAGATCACGGCGGTGGCCCCGCGCGAGATGAGCCGGCCGGCCGCCGCGGCGCCCCCCTCGAGGCTGAACACGGTGTGCGTGACCAGGCGCTCGAGGTGCGCGGGCTCCATGCCGAGGTGCTCGCGCATCGCCACCCGGAAGCCCTGGACCTTGCGGATCACCGGGGTGTAGCGCTCCGGGCCCAGGGCCAGCCCGATCTCGGTGTGGCCCAGCTGCACGAGGTGGTTGACGGCCAGGTCCATCGACGCGACGTCGTCGTTCGACACGAACGGGGCGTCGACGCCGGCCAGCCAGCCGTTGACCAGCACGATCGGCAGCCCGCGATCGCGCAGCCCCTGGTAGCGGGCCGGGTCGGAGGTGGCGTCGGCGTGCTGGCCGCTCAGGAAGATGATCCCGGACACCCCGCGGTCGCAGAGCATCTGCACGTAGTCGTCCTCGTGCACGCCGCCCGGGGTCTGCGTGCAGAGCACCGGGGTGAACCCCTCGGCGGCCAGCGCGGTCTCGATGACCTGCGCGAACGCCGGGAAGATCGGGTTGACCAGCTCGGGCATCACCAGGCCGACGAGCAGCGCCGACTTCGGCTTCAGCCGGGTGGGCCGGTCGTAGCCGAGCACGTCGATGGCGGTCAGCACGGCCTGCCGGGTCGAGTCGGACACCCCCGGCCGGTCGTTGAGCACCCGGCTCACCGTGGCCTCGCTGACGTCGGCCTGGGCCGCGATGTCGGCCAGCCGGGCGGAGCGGATCTCGGTCACGGGGCGCAATCTAACAACGTGAGCGGGTGTCGTCCCGCACTTGCGTGGGACGGGGCTACCGCGCCGCGCCGTGGACACGGCATACTGGCGTAACCGCTTACACCGATGTGGCGGGAGCTCCACCACCTTTACAACGGATCGTCCGGCACGTTCCTGCCGGTGAAGGAAGGCAATGACGCCATGGCAACTGTCAAGTTCGACCAAGCCACTCGTATCTACCCGGGGAACGACACCCCCTCGGTGGACAAGCTGGACATCGACGTAGCCGACGGGGAGTTCCTCGTCCTCGTCGGTCCCTCCGGGTGTGGCAAGTCCACCTCGCTGCGCATGCTCGCCGGCCTCGAAGAGGTCAACGGCGGCAAGATCTGGATCGGTGACCGCGACGTCACCGACCTGTCGCCCAAGGACCGCGACGTCGCGATGGTCTTCCAGAACTACGCGCTCTACCCGCACATGACGGTCGCCGACAACATGGGCTTCGCCCTGAAGATCGCCGGCGTCGACAAGAGCGAGATCAAGAAGCGCGTGGCCGAGGCCGCCCAGATCCTCGACCTCACCGACTACCTCGAGCGCAAGCCGAAGGCCCTCTCGGGTGGCCAGCGCCAGCGTGTCGCCATGGGCCGGGCCATCGTCCGCTCCCCCCAGGTGTTCCTCATGGACGAGCCGCTGTCGAACCTCGACGCCAAGCTGCGCGTGCAGACCCGCACCCAGATCGCTTCTCTCCAGCGGCGACTCGGCGTCACCACGGTCTACGTCACGCACGACCAGATCGAGGCCATGACGATGGGCGACCGCATCGCCCTGCTCAAGGACGGCATCCTCCAGCAGTGCGCGACCCCGCGCGAGATGTACGACCGCCCGAACAACGTGTTCGTGGCGGGCTTCATCGGCTCCCCGGCCATGAACCTCGTCTCGGTGCCGGTCACCGAGGACGGCGTGCAGTTCGGCAGCCACCGCCTCCCGGTCAACCGTGAGCTGCTCGGCAAGGTCGGCAACCAGGTCATCGTGGGCATGCGCCCCGAGGACGTCGAGGTCACGACGAACGAGGACGGCCTCGAGCTCATCGTCGACGTCGTCGAGGAGCTCGGCGCCGACGCCTACGTCTACGCCACCCCGGCCAGCGACCACGTCAAGCTCGAGGGCGGCGACGACGGCCTCGCCAAGCCGTTCATCGCGCGCGTCGACGGCCGCAAGGTGCCCGACAAGGGGTCGAAGATCTACGTCTACCCCAACCCCGAGCACATGCACGTGTTCGACCCCGCGAGCGGCGCCCGCCTCGGCTGAGCCGACCCGCTGCTCCACGCGACGCCCCGGACCCCACCGTCCGGGGCGTCGCGGCATCCCCGCCGGATGCCGTCGCGGCACCCCGCCGGATGGCGTCACGGCATCCCCGCTGGATGCCGTGACGCCCGCCCGCGTCGTAGGCTCGCCACTGCGCACCGTCGCTCCCACGAAAAGGCCCGTCATGGCACTCGAGATCTCGGCCGCCCGACCCGACCCGGCACTGCTCGACCTGCCCTGGCGGATCCCGCTCGAGGAGTGGCCCGACGACCTCCTCGCGGCGCTGCCCCGCGGTATCTCGCGGCACGTCGTGCGGTTCGTGCGGCTGTCCGGGCGGGTGCTGGCGGTCAAGGAGATCAAGGCCGACCTGGCCCGGCGCGAGTACGAGCTGCTGCGCAGCCTGAACCGGCTGAACATGCCGTGCGTCGAGCCGTTCGCCGTGATCAGCGGGCGGATCGGGCTCGACGGCGAACCGCTCGACGCCTGCCTGATCACCCGGCACCTGCAGTTCTCGCTGCCGTACCGCGCGCTGTACAGCCAGAACCTACGCAAGGGCACCGCGGTGCGGCTCATCGACGCCCTCGCCGTGCTGCTCGTGCGCCTGCACCTGTCCGGCTTCTGGTGGGGCGACGTCTCGCTGTCGAACACCCTGTTCCGGCGCGACGCCGGGGCGTTCGCGGCCTACCTGGTCGACGCCGAGACCGGCGAGCTGCGCGAGCGGCTCAGCGACGGCCAGCGCGAGCACGACCTCGAGATCGCCCGGGTCAACATCGCCGGCGAGCTGATGGACCTCGAGGCCGGCGGCCTGCTCCAGGAGGACCGCGACCCGGTCGCCGTCAGCGAGCGGATCGTGCTGCGCTACCGCGAGCTGTGGGACGCCCTCACCGGCAGTGAGCTCATCGACGACAACGAGCGCTGGCGGGTCGACGACCGGATCCGGCGGCTCAACGCCCTCGGCTTCGACGTCGACGAGCTGGCCATCACCACCGACATCGGCGGCACGTCGATCCAGATCCAGCCCAAGGTGGTCGACGCCGGCCACCACTCCCGCCGGCTGCTGCGGCTCACCGGCCTGGACGTGCGCGAGAACCAGGCCCGCCGGCTGCTCAACGACCTCGACGCCTACACGGCCGCCACCGGTCGCCAGGGCGAGGACGAGGAGATCGTCGCCCACGACTGGCTGGCCAACATCTACGAGCCGGTGACCCGCCGGGTGCCGCGCGCCCTGGTCGCCAAGCTCGAGCCGGCCGAGGTCTTCCACGAGGTGCTCGAGCACCGCTGGTACATGGCCGAGCGGGCCCAGCACGACATCCCGATCGGGGCCGCGATCGACGACTACATCGCGTCGGTGCTGCCCGGCAAGCCCGACGAGCGGGCGGTGCTCGGGGTCGACACGCGTGAGCTACCCGTCATCGCCAGCCCGCAGGGCCGAGCCTAGGATCGAGGTGCACGCTCCGCTTCGTCTCGTCGAGGGGACACCATGACCGACCAGCCGTACGACCCCGCAGAGCCGACGCCCGACGAGCCCACCGCTCCTCCGGCCGCACCCACCGCGCCGCCCACGCCGCCCGCGGCGGCGGCTCCGCCGGTGCCGCCCGCCCCTCCCCAGGCCCCCCCGCCGCAGGCCGCGCCGTACGGCGCCCCACCCGTGCCCCCGCCGTACGGTGGCCCGCCGGCTCCCGCGGCCAATCCCTACGGTGGCTACTCGCAGGCACCGGTCTACGCCGGTGGCGGCGGGCCCGCCTACCCGGGGTCGCTCGCCTACGTCGAGCAGAACTTCGGCAAGGTGGCCGACTTCGGGCAGCGCGCCCTGGCCTACCTCATCGACACCGCACTCACCCTGATCGGGCTGGTGCCGGTCGTCATCGGCATCATCGTCCTCACCGTGGGGGCCTCCAACTCCGTCACGACGACGACCGACGACTTCGGCACGACCATCTCGAGCAACGACTTCGACCCGACCCTCGCCGTCGTGGGCGGCCTGCTCATCGCCCTCGGCGCGGTGATCAGCATCGGCATCACGATCTGGAACCGCATCTTCAAGATGGGTCGTACCGGGCAGAGCGTCGGCAAGAAGGTGATCGGGCTCTACCTGCTCGACGACAAGACCGGCCAGCCGATCGGTGCGGGCATGTGCTTCCTGCGCGAGCTCGTGCAGAGCCTGGTCAACCAGATCGTCTACCTCGGCTGGCTCTGGATGCTCTGGGACGCCGACAAGCAGACCCTCGGCGACAAGTCCGTGCACTCCAACGTCGTGGTCCTGCCGAAGACCTGACGGGTCACCACCACCGGGGCAGATTCGACCAATAGGTCAAAGGTGTTCCACCGAGTTCCGGGGCAAGATCGACCTGTTGGTCGATGTTGTCCCGTACTCGTCGTGGAGCGCAGAGGCGGTCAGACGGGCGAGAGCCAGGTCCAGCCGGGGACGTTGCGCGCCACCCAGTAGGTCAGGATCACGCCGAGGATGCCGTAGAGCACCCAGGCCGGCGCCATCGTGGTGCGCACCCGGCCGGTGATCGTACGCCGGGCCCAGACGACGAACCAGACGGCCAGCCAGCCGATCGCGATGACCGCCAACGGGTTTCGCGCCATGGCCGTGGCGGGGTCGCCGTGGGCGAGGGCGTGGATCGCCCGCAGCGACCCGCAGCCGGGGCAGTAGGTGCCGGTGATCGCGAGCCACGGACAGGTGGGGTAGTGCCCGGCCACGTTCGGGTCGACCAGCCCGACCGTCGTGACGACCGCCGCGGCCGCGGCGGCCACCCCGAGGGGCGCGAGCACGCGTCGGCCCCCGCTCGATCGCTCGAGCGGGGGCCGTACGTGATCCAGCCGGACGGACACGGGGGTCGTTACATCCCGTTCGTGGAGGACGAGCTCGCCGCGAGGACGACGACGAGGAGGAACCAGAGGAGCACGGCGATGACGTCGACGATGATCGCGGTGATCACCGACCACTTGATCCACTTGCCGGCCTCGGCCGCGGACTGGTTGGCGCCGGCGACGTCGCCCGCGTTCCACTTGCTGTTGACCTCGGCCGACTTGATGATCGCCACGACGCCGAAGGGCAGGCAGCAGAACAGGGTGACCAGGATCGACCAGACGAGCTTGTTGTCGGGCGGGCCCCCAGCGGCACCGCCGCCGTAGGGCACCGGCGGGGGTGCGGCGTA
>DASSQL010000220.1:0-4427 GCA_035702525.1 Ornithinibacter sp.
GTAGCGCTCGCCGTCGAGCTCGAGCAGGTTGACCGGGGTGCTGCGCGGTTCCCCGGTCGTCCGGCCGCGCACGACCAGCACCCGCGAGCCGTACAGGCTGATGCCGCGGGCGGTCAGCCAGCGCACGACGGCCGCCGACCAGGTGTCCATCCGGCCGCCGGGAGCCACGTAGCGGGTCGGGTCGACCGGGTTGTTCGGGATGGGGTTCGTGGGGGTGCTCATGGGGTACTCCTGGTGGTTGTTTGAGAGCACTGCTCTCGGTTCGTTGCCACCACTGTCCACCGGGCGCCGTCCAATGTCAAGAGCAGTGCTCTCGTTTCTGTGGCAGGATGCCGTCATGCCCACCACCCGCGCCCGGCGCCGCGAGGACGTCACCTCTCGGGTGCTCGAGATCGGGCGCGAGCACCTCGCCGAGCACGGCGCCGCCGGCCTGTCCCTGCGGGCGGTCACCCGCGACCTGGGCATGGTGTCGTCGGCGGTCTACCGCTACGTCGCCAACCGCGACGAGCTGCTCACCCTGCTGCTCGTCGACGCCTACGGCGCGCAGGCGGATGCCGTCGACGACGCGGTCGACGCGGTCGCCGACCGGCCGTGGCACGTGCGGCTGCTCGCCGGCGCGCACGCGTTCCGGGCGTGGGCGGTGGCGGAGCCGAGCCGCTACGCACTGCTCTACGGGAGCCCGGTGCCGGGCTACGCCGCCCCGCCCGAGGTGACCGTCGAGCCGGGGACGCGCGTGATCGGCATCCTGCTCGGCCTCGTCGGTGAGGGGGTGTCGGCGGGCGACGTGCCCGACGGGCCGGCGCCGCACGACCCACCCGAGCCGCTGGCCACCGACCTGCGGGCCGTCGGCGCCGAGGTCGGGCTCGGCACCCACCCCGCCGTGCTCTCGCGCGCCCTGCTGCTCTGGGCCACGGTCGTCGGCGCCACCAGCCTGGAGGTGTTCGGCCAGTACGGCCCCGACACCTTCCGCGACCCGAGCCAGGCCTACGACCAGCAGGTCCGGATGGCTCTGGCCGTGCTGCGCGGCACCCTCGTCGAGGGCTGACCCCGGGCTACCGTCCGGCGGCGACTCGCGCGACGTGGGCGCGCACCACGGCGTCGACCAGGTCGGTCGGAAAGTCCTCTCGGTAGAGCAGCTTCAGCGTGCTCGCCCCCGAGCTGTGCGCCTCGAGCGCCGCGGTCGCCTCGGCGTCGAGGTCCTCGGCGGGCGGCAGCGGGTAGATCGCCAGGTGCTCCTTCCACGCCGAGGCGTGCAGCAGCCGGTGCCCGTCGACCACGAAGGTCGGCATGTTGTACGACAACGTCGTGGTGGCCTGCGGCGCGTGGCGCAGCACCAGGTCACGCAGCGCCCGGTAGAAGTCGCGCCCCGTCGGCGGCGCGGTCTCGAGGTAGCGGTCCACGGCATCCGGTGTCGCAGTCATCCCGGCATCCTGCCAACCTCAGCCGTAGGTGTCACGGGGGCCGCGACCGTCCTGCACGCGCCGCTGACCGCGCGACCAGGTCGGCGCCCCGGGCCCGACGACCCGCAGCTCGCCGACGGTGCCCTCGCCGACGTCCTCGGCCAGGCGGGTCAGCAGGCTCGACGACAGCAGGCGCAGCTGGGTCGCCCACGCGGTGGAGTCGGCGCGCACGGTGAGGATGCCGTCGACGAAGTCGAGCGGGGCGCAGTGCTGCGCGATCTCCGGCCCGACGATCTGCGACCACCGGCCGATGACCGCCCCCACCGCGACGTCACCGACCCACCCCCGCTCGGTGACGAACTGGTCGAGCTGGTCGCCGAGCAGCTTGGGGTCGCGACCGGCACTCGATCGCTCACCGACCGGTACGTCCTTGACCCGGCGGCGCGGGCGCAGGCCCGGCCGCAGGCCCTTCGCCTTGGCGGCCGCCCGGGCCCGGGCGAGCGCGGCCGCCGCGGCCTCGGCGGCGTCCCCGACGGCTTGGGACATCTCGACGCCGGGTTCGCCTGTGCCGGAACCGGTTTGCGAGTCTTCGCGCGGAGGGTTCTCGTCACTCACGTTCGGTCACCGAGCCCAGGGTCACCAGGTACGTGCGCCCAGCCAGCTCGGTCGGCACGTCCTCGGGCACCGCCGCCGTGATGACCACCTGCTCGCAGTCCGCGATCATCGCCGCGAGCCGCTCCCGGCGGCCCGAGTCGAGCTCGGCGAACACGTCGTCGAGCACGAGCACCGGGTCGTCGCCCAGGTCGTGCCGCAGCAGCTGGAAGGCGGCGAGCTTGAGCCCCAGCGCGAACGACCACGACTCGCCGTGGCTGGCGTACCCCTTGGCCGGCAGCTCGCCGAGGGTCAGCACCATGTCGTCGCGGTGCGGCCCGACGAGGCACACCCCGCGCTCGACCTCCTGGCCCCGCACCTCCGCCAGCGACGCCAGGATCTCGGTGCGCAGCTCCTCGGCCTCCGGCACCTCGCCGGCGGCGATCCGCAGCGCGGTCTCCTCGCGCAGCGACGACTTGTAGTGCACCTTGGCGTCACTCTGTCCGGCGCTGACCTCGTCGTAGGCCTTGCCGAGGTAGGGGCCGAGGTCGCGCAGCAGCCGCAGCCGGGCGTAGAGCAGCTGCGAGCCGACCTGGGCGAGGTGCGAGTCCCAGACGTCGAGCGTGTGCAGCGCCGAATCACGTTCTGCCACAACGTCACTGCCCTCGGATGCCGGTCGTGCGCCACGGCGGCCGCCTCGCCTGAGCACGGGGGCAGCCGACTTCAGCAGCGCCCCGCGCTGCTTGAGGATCTTGTCGTAGTCGGAGCGCACCCCCGACCACCGGGGCTGGCGGGCGACGAGCAGCTCGTCGAGGAAGCGACGTCGTTCACCGGGGTCACCCTTGACCAGCGCGAGGTCCTCGGGCGCGAAGAGCACGGTGCGCAGCGTGCCGAGCACGTCGCGCGGTCGGCTCATCGGAGAGCGGTTGAGCCGGGCCCGGTTCGCCCGGCCGGGCGTGATCTCGAGCTCGACCATGGTCTCGCGGCCGTCGCGGATCACCGCGCCGCGCACCACGGCCTGGCTCGCCCCGAACCGCACGAGCGGGGCGTCGGTGGCGACCCGGTGGCTGGACAGCGTCGCCAGGTAGCCCAGGGCCTCGACCAGGTTGGTCTTGCCCTGTCCGTTCAGGCCGACCAACGTCGTCACGCCCGGCTCGAGCGGCAGCTCGGCGCTGGTGTAGCTGCGGAAGTCGGCGACGGTCAGGTGCCGCACGTGCACCTGGGGCTCAGCTCTTCTTGGCGGCGCGCTTCCGCGTCGAACCGGTACCCGAGGTCGGGCCGGCGGCGGCCGTGCTCCCCGTGCGGCTCGAGGTGGTGGCGCCCGCACCGGAGGACGGCCCGGCACTGGCGGCCTTGCGCCCCTTGGCCGCTGCCGCCCGGCTCGACTTCGGCGGCGTCTCCTTGCGCGAGGTCTTCGCGGTGGTGGCGGCGGCACTGGTCGGGCCGGCGGCCGCCTCGGCGCGCAGCTTCTCGCCCTCGGCGATCGACATGACCTCGTGCCCACCGAACTGGCCACGCAGTGCGGCGACGGCCTGCATGCTCGGCGAGCTCTGCTGGCGCGAGGCGAACCGGGCGAACAGCGAGGCCGAGATGACCGGCATCGGCACCGAGAGGGCGATCGCCTCCTCGACGGTCCAGCGCCCCTCGCCGGAGTCGGCGGTGTAGTCGGAGACGTCCTCGAGCGAGGGGTTCTCCTC
Organism: Ornithinibacter sp.; assembly: GCA_035702525.1. Classification (GTDB taxonomy): domain Bacteria; phylum Actinomycetota; class Actinomycetes; order Actinomycetales; family Dermatophilaceae; genus Fodinibacter. The sequence goes on from DASSQL010000220.1 coordinate 3,689, forward strand.
CAGCGCCTTGACCATGAGGTCGAGCAGCCAGGACCGCACGACGGTGCCGCGGCTCCAGGCCTTGAAGGCCCCGGGCACGTTCTCGACGATGTCCTTCTTCTCGAGCAGCTCATAGCCCTCGGCGTACGCGGCCATCAGGCCGTACTCGATGCCGTTGTGCACCATCTTCGTGTAGTGCCCGGCGCCGACCTTGCCGGCGTGCACGAAGCCCTCGTCGCGCGGGCCCTCGGGGCGCAGCGCGTCGAAGATCGGCATCGCCTTCTTCACGTTGGCCGCGGACCCGCCGACCATCAGGCCGTAGCCGTTGTCGAGCCCCCAGATGCCGCCGGAGACCCCGCAGTCCAGGTAGCCGATCCCCTTGGCGCGCAGCAGCTTCTCGTTGACGGCATCCTCGGTGAACTTGCTGTTGCCGCCGTCGATGACCAGGTCGCCCTTGTCGAGCAGCTCGCCGAGCTTCTTGACCGTGTCACTCGTGGGGGCGCCGTGCGGCACCATCACCCACACGACGCGGGGGGCGTCGAGCTTCTTGACCATGTCAGCCAGCGAGCGCGCGTCGCTCACGGCCTGGTTGCGGTCGTATCCCACGACCTCGTGCCCGGCGCGGCGGATCCGCTCGCGCATGTTGCCGCCCATCTTGCCCAGACCGACCAGACCCAGCTGCATCTCGGAACTCCTCGTGGTGTGTGGTGCGGCGACGATGAGGTGCGTTGGAGCGAAAGGCTACGCCCGCGGCATCCGA
>DASSQL010000221.1:0-10254 GCA_035702525.1 Ornithinibacter sp.
GTCGACGACGTCGCCTACGCCGGCATGCTCGTGCGTTCCCAGCAGGCCGGCCGCGGGCTGGCCCGCCGGGCCCTGGCCCAGGAGCTGCGGCGCAAGGGCGTCGACGACGAGACCGCGCAGGCGGCGCTCGACGAGGTCGACCCGCACGACGAGGAAGACCGCGCCCGCGAGCTGGTCGCCAAGAAGATGCGGTCGATGAGCGGGCTCGAGCCGGTGGTGCAGACTCGCCGGCTGGCCGGCCTGCTCGCCCGCAAGGGCTACCCGTCCGACCTGTCGATGCGCGTCGTGCGCGAGGCGGTCCGTGAGGCGCCCGAGCACCAGCGCGACTAGAGCGAGTGCAGCGGGCGCTCGCCCGGGGGCAGCTCGGCGGTGCGCACGATCCGCTTGCCGTAGGGCACCAGCGAGATCGGCACCATCTTCAGGTTGGCGATGGCCAGCGGGATGCCGACGATCGTGATCGCCTGGGCGACGGCCGTCACCACGTGCATGACGGCCAGCCACCAGCCCGCGAGCACGATCCACACGACGTTGAGGACCACCGCGCCGGCGCCCGCGCCCTCCTTGGGCACCACGGCCCGGCCGAAGGGCCACAGGGCGTAGCGGGCCATCCGGAACGACGCGACGCCGAGCGGGATCGTGATGATGAGGATGCAGAAGACCACCCCGGCCAGCGCGTATCCCAGCGCGAGCCACAGGCCGCCGAACACGAACCAGATGATGTTGAGCAGGGTGCGCACTGCGGGTCCTCTCGGGGGTGCGGATGGCCGTGGTCCAGCCTGCCACGCAGCCCCGACCTCGCCGCCGTCAGGTCGGGGCCCGCCGGGCGATGACCTCGTCGTCGTCGACCTCCCCGGTCTCGACGAAACCCAGGCTCGCGTAGAGCGCCTTCGCCACCTCGTTGTCCGGGTGGTACGACAGCGCGAAACCGGAACTCCCGGCGCGTTCGCGCAGCAGGCGCAACGCCTCGACGACGGCCGCGCGCCCCACACCACGGCCCTGGTGCGCCTCGTCGACGAGGATCCCGCCGAGCCAGCAGCTGTCGTCGGCGTCGTCGACGCCCCAGATGAGGAACCCGACGACCTGGTCGTCGGCGTCGCGCACCGACATCGGCTGCCACACGTCGCCGTAGGCGCACAGCGCGAGGTAGTAGGTCGGCGCCGCGACGAAGCGCTCCTGCCCCGGGGCGACGGTGAGCGCCGCGACGTCACGCCAGCTCCCGGCATCCACCGGGCGCAGCGTCACCACGGGCGTGCGGTCGTCCACGCGGCCATGGTAGGCGTCCACCAGGTGGACCGGGCGGCCCGAAACCTGCCGGTGACACGAGCGGAATGACAGGTTCACGCGGTGGCCATAGGTTCGTCACGTGAACGAGCAGACCGGACCCGACGCGGCGGGCAGCCTGTTCGACAGCTACACCCTCGGCGCGGCCTGGGACGAGATGCTGGCCGAGCCCGGCGCCCCACGGACCGCGTACAAGCCGGTCTTCCACACCCTGCGGGCGATGAGCGCGAGCACCCTCAAGGAACGCGCCGACACCCTCGCCCGCTCCTACCTCGACCAGGGCGTCACCTTCGACTACGCGGGGGAGGAGCGACCGTTCCCGCTCGACGCCGTGCCGCGGGTCATCTCGGCGCACGAGTGGCAGGTCATCGAGTCCGGTGTGGTGCAGCGGGTCACGGCGCTGGAGTCGTTCCTCGACGACATCTACTCGCGCGAGGGCGAGATCCCGCGGGCGGTGCACGAGGGCGTCATCCCCTGGCGCCTGATCGCCAGCTCGAAGCACTACCACCGCGCGGTCATGGGCGTGCGCCCGACCAACGGCGTGCGCGTGCACGTGGCGGGCGTCGACCTGATCCGCGACGAGGATGGCACCTTCCGGGTGCTCGAGGACAACGTGCGGGTGCCCAGCGGCGTCAGCTACGTGATCGCCAACCGCCGGGCGATGGCCAACGTCTTCCCCGAGGCCTTCGCCACGATGCGGATCCGCCCGGTGCACGACTACCCCAGGATGCTGCTCGCCGCCCTGCGCGCCTCGGCCCCCGACGGCGCGAGCGACCCGACCGTCGTCGTGCTCACCCCCGGCGTCTTCAACTCGGCCTACTTCGAGCACGCCCTGCTGGCCCGGATGATGGGGGTCGAGCTCGTCGAGGGCCGCGACCTGGTCTGCGTCGGCGGTCAGGTGCGGATGCGCACCACCACGGGCGACAAGCCGGTCGACGTCATCTACCGCCGGGTCGACGACGAGTTCCTCGACCCGGTGCACTTCCGCGGCGACTCCGTGCTCGGTGTCGCCGGGCTGGTCTCGGCGATGCGCAGCGGCCGGGTCACGGTCGCCAACGCGATCGGGAACGGCGTGGCCGACGACAAGCTGATCTACTCCTACCTGCCCGAGCTGATCCGGTTCTACCTCGACGAGGACCCGATCCTGGGCAACGTCGACACCTTCCGCTGCGACGAGGAGCCGGCCCTCCGGCACGTGCTCGACCACCTCGAGGAGATGGTCGTCAAGCCGGTCGACGGCTCCGGCGGCAAGGGCCTGGTCGTCTGCAACCGGGCCGACGGCCCGACGCTCGACAAGGTGCGCAAGCAGCTCAAGGCCGACCCGCGCGGCTGGATAGCGCAGCCGGTCGTGCAGCTGTCGACCGTTCCGACCTTCATCGACGGCACGCTCGCCCCGCGGCACGTCGACCTGCGCCCGTTCGCGGTCAACGACGGTGAGCGGGTGCGGGTGCTGCCCGGTGGCCTGACCCGGGTGGCCCTGCCCGAGGGCGAGCTCGTGGTCAACTCCAGCCAGGGCGGCGGGTCCAAGGACACCTGGGTGCTCTCCGACCGGCGCCCGGCCGGCAACGCCCCGAGCCGGCTGCCCGACAACCGCGAGGTGGTCGTCATGAGTGCCCCCACGGCATCCCACGAGGACAGCATGCGCGAGCAGCAGCAACAGCAGCAGCAGACCTCGGGGGCCCGGCGGGGGAGCGGCCCGTGCTGAGCCGGATCGCCGAGTCGCTGTTCTGGATCGGCCGGTACACCGAGCGCGCCGACGGCACCGCCCGGATCGTCGACGTGCTGCGCCTGCAGCTGCTCGAGGACCCCGGCGCCGACGAGCACGTCGCGGCGCGCACCGTGCTCTCGGTGATCATGGGGATGCCGTTCGAGGGCGACGTCGGTTTCGCCGACGTCAGCGAGGCGCTGGTCTTCGACCGGTCCAACGCCAGCTCGATCACCGGCGCCTGGTTCGCCGCCCGCGAGAACGCCCGCCGCGCCCGCGAGACCCTCTCGACCGAGCTCTGGGAGGGCATCAACACCACGTGGCACCGCTGGCACGGCTTCGGCCGCGGCATCGCCACCGAACGACACCTGTCCTGGGTGCGCGAGCGCGCCGCACTGGTCAGTGGCATCGCCGACTCCACGATGTCGCACGACGAGGCCTGGGACTTCCTCGTGCTCGGCCGCAGCCTCGAGCGCGCCGACATGACCGCCCGCCTGGTCGCCACCGGGGGACTCCCGCGTGGCGGTGCCCCGTGGTCGGTCGTGCTGTCGAGCTGCGGTGCGCAGCAGGCGTTCATGCGCAGCCAGCGCGGCCTGCTCAGCGACGACCGGGCGGCCGCCTTCCTCGTGCTGGATCGCGAGTTCCCGAGGTCGGTGTTCTTCGCGCTGTCCGAGGCCGAGCGCCGGCTCGACGCGCTGGCCCCCCAGCAGGACCGGATCGGCATCCCCGACGAGGCGCGTCGCCAGCTGGGCCGCATCCGCACCTCGCTGGAGTTCCGGTCGACCTCCGACATCATCGCTGACCTGCCCGCGCAGATGCAGCGCGTACAGGGCGCCGTGACGGCCTCGTCGCAGGCCATCGCCAAGCGCTACTTCCAGTCCGGCCCGTTGCAGACCTGGACCAAGGACGGGGTGTTCTGACGTGCGGCGCTGGCGGATCGTGCACACGACCACCCTGGCCTACGACGGCCGGGTGCGGGCGGCCCACAACGAGCTGCGGATGACGCCGCTGAACGAGCCGGGGCAGACCACCCTCGAGAACCGCATCCGGATCCGGCCGATGACGTGGAGCCACGTCTACCGCGACCACTGGGGCACCCACGTCATGGCGATGGAGAGCCTGGCCGAGCACGATCAGCTCGACATCGAGGCGATCTCGACCGTCGAGCGCACCGAGGTCGAGCGGCACGAGCCGAGCCTGGACTGGAAGGCCGTGCGCGACCCCGCCGTGCAGGACCGCAGCTACGAGTGGCTGATGCTCTCGGCCCGCACCCGCCCGGGCCGCGGCATCGCCGAGCTCGCGGATGCCGTGCGCGACCGGCCGACCCCGCGCGCTGCCGCCGAGGAGCTCTGCGGCCTGGTGCGCGCCGAGATGAAGTACCAGCCCGGGGCGACCGGCGTGCACAGCCGCGGTGAGGACGCCTGGGCCGAGCGGTCCGGTGTCTGCCAGGACTTCGCGCACATCACCGTCGGGGCGCTGCGCAGTCTCGGCGTGCCCGCCCGCTACGTCTCCGGCTACCTCGTCCCGACGAAGGACTCCGCCGTCGGCGAGACGAGCAAGGGCGAGAGCCACGCCTGGGTGGAGTTCTGGGACGACGGCTGGATCGCCTGCGACCCCACGAACGGCACCGAGGTCGGGCGCGACCACGTCGTCGTCGCCCGCGGCCGCGACTACGAGGACGTGCCGCCGTTCAAGGGCATCTACTCGGGTCGGGCCAAGGCCTCGCTCGAGGTGGTCGTCGCCATCACCCGGCTGGCCTGACGTCCACCGCGTGGTGGCCGTCGCGGGCGACGTGCCGCCGGGCGTGGGCGATGGCGTCGGGCGTGTGCTCGAAGACGTGGTGCAGGCCGGTGAGGTGCTGCTGGATGCCGGTGGCCTCCAACCGCGGCACGTACCGGGCCGGCATCCCGGAGAGCAGCACGGTGACGCCACGTGACTCCAGCGCCCGCACCGTGTCGGCCAGGACCGCGGCCCCGGTCGCGTCGAGCGTGGTGACGTGCGACATCCGCAGGATGGCCACCCGAACGTTGCTGATCTCGGTGAGCTCGAGCAGCGCGGTGTGCGCCCCGCCGAAGAACAGTGGGCCCTCGAGCCGGTACGCCACGATCTTCTCGTCGAGCAGGGCGCGCTCCTCGGCGGCGTGGTCGTCGCCCCACCCCGCCGCGGAGTCTCCCGCGTGTGAGCCGTCGACCTCGCCCAGCGGCTCCTCGCGCAGCGCGGTGGTGTTCGCGAGCTGGCGCAGGGCCAGGGCCCCGGCGGTGACGATGCCGAGAACGACGGCGGTCGCGAGGTCGAGCACGACGGTGGCGAGGAAGGTCAGGGCGAGCACGAAGGCGTCGCTGCGCGAGGCCCGGACCAGGGCCCGCAGGCTCGACACCTCGACCATCCGCACCGCGGTCGCGATGAGCACGCCGGCCAGCGCCGCCAGGGGGATCCACCCGACCACGGGCGCGAGGGCGAGCACGACGACCAGCAGCACGACCGAGTGCACGACGGCGGCGAGCCGGGACCGCGCCCCTGACCGGACGTTCACCGCGGTCCGAGCGATGGCGGCGGTCGCCGGGATGCCGCCGAGCAGCGGCGAGGCGAGGTTGGCCAGGCCCTGGCCGAACAGCTCGCGGTCAGGGTCGTGACGGGTCGAGACGCTCATCGCATCCGCGACGGTGGCCGACAGCAGGCTCTCGAGGGCAGCCAGCGCAGCCACCGCCACGGCGGGAGCGACGAGCACCCGCAGCTCGCTCCACGTCACCGACGGCACGGTGAGCGTGAACAGCTGTGAGGGGAGCGCGCCGATCGTCGCCACCGGCAGGTGCGCCAGGCGCGCGACCACCGTGGCCGCCACCACGGCCAGGAGGGCGACCGGCAGCGCCGGGCGGAAGCGGGAGCCGAGCAGGATCAGCACGGCCACCCCGACGCTGAGGGCGAGCGCGGCCGGGTCGGGTGCGGTGAACCAGTCGAGCACCGCGGCCACCGCCGAGACCACGACGTGGTCGTGCTGGGCCGTGGTGCCCAGCGCGGCCGGCACCTGCTGCAGGGCGATCAGGGCGGCGATGCCGAGGGTGAACCCCTCGATGACCGGCAACGGGATGAAGCGCACGTAGCGCCCGGCGCCCGCCAGTGCCATCGCGACGAGGAACAGCCCCGCCATCAGCCCCACGACGGCCACCCCACCGGCGCCGTGCTCGGCCACGATCGGCACCAGCACGACGGTCATCGCGCCGGTCGGGCCGGACACCTGCACGTGGCTGCCGCCGAAGACCGCGGCGACGACCCCGGCCACGACGGCGGTCACCAGGCCGGCGGTGGCGCCGAGCCCGGACGCGATGCCGAAGGCCAGGGCGAGGGGGAGTGCGACCACCCCGACCGTCATGCCCGCCACGACGTCGGAGCGCGGGTGGCGCAGCATCGCGCGCAGGTCGCGGCTGCGCGGCCGCACGGCATCCACCCTGGCGCGCAGCACGCGCCGCACCTCGGTGCCGGTCGGGGCAGTGCTCACAGCGCGGCGCCGGGCGTGATCTCGTCGACCAGGCCCCCCTGGTCGGCGGTCTTGGTCTCGAGGATGGCGCGGGCGCTCGTGAGCAGGTCCTTCACGGCCGGCAGGGCGAGCGAGTACAGGACCTCGCCCCCCTCGCGGCGCTGGGTCACCAGCCCGGCCAGGCGGAGCACGGCGAGCTGGTGGGAGAGGTTCGGTGCCTCGACGGTGATGGCCGAGCGCAGCTCGTGCACCGGCCGGTCGCGCTCGGCGAGCAGCTCGAGGACCCGGATGCGCACCGGGTGGCCGATCGTCCTGAAGAACTCGGCCTTGGCCTGGTAGAGCGGTACGGACACGTCGGACACTCCCTTGCACAGTTGCAGAACTCTGCAAGTATGCCCCGTCGCCTCCTGAACCGACGACTCGCGGGATTGCCGGCGAGACGCGCGCCCGGCTTACCCTTGTGCAGCCATGAGTGAACCGAAGACCTACGACGTGCGCACCCACGGGTGCCAGATGAACGTGCACGACTCCGAGCGCCTCGCGGGGCTGCTCGAGACCGCCGGCTACGTCGACCTGGCAAGCATCCCCGCCGAGCAGCGTGCCGACGTCGCCGACGTCGTCGTCTTCAACACCTGCGCCGTGCGCGAGAACGCCGACAACAAGCTCTACGGCAACCTCGGCCAGCTGCGCCCCGCCAAGACCGCGAACCCCGACCTGCAGATCGCCGTCGGCGGCTGCCTGGCCCAGAAGGACCGCGCGACGATCGTCGAGCGCGCCCCGTGGGTCGACGTCGTCTTCGGCACCCACAACATCGGCAGCCTCCCGGCCCTGCTCGACCGGGCCCGGCACAACAAGCGGGCCGAGGTCGAGATCCTCGAGTCGCTCGAGACCTTCCCGTCGACCCTGCCGACGCGCCGCGACTCCGCCTTCGCCGGCTGGGTGTCGATCTCGGTGGGCTGCAACAACACCTGCACGTTCTGCATCGTCCCGAGCCTGCGCGGCAAGGAGCAGGACCGCCGGCCGGGCGAGATCCTCGCCGAGGTCGAGGCGCTGGTCGCCCAGGGCGTCGTCGAGGTCACCCTGCTCGGCCAGAACGTCAACACCTACGGCGTCGAGTTCGGCGACCGGCTCGCGTTCGGCAAGCTGCTGCGCGCCTGCGGGGAGGTCGCAGGTCTGGAGCGGGTGCGCTTCACCAGCCCGCACCCGGCGGCGTTCACCGACGACGTCATCGCGGCGATGGCCGAGACGCCCAACGTGATGCCGAGCCTGCACATGCCGCTGCAGTCCGGCTCCGACCGGGTGCTCAAGGCGATGCGCCGCTCCTACCGCAGCGAGAAGTTCCTCGGCATCATCGACAAGGTGCGTGCCGCCATCCCGGACGCCGCCATCACCACCGACCTGATCGTCGGCTTCCCGGGAGAGACCGAGGCCGACTTCGCCGAGACGCTGCGGGTCGTCGAGGCCTCACGCTTCTCGAGCGCCTTCACCTTCCAGTACTCCGTGCGCGCCGGCACGCCCGCCGCGACGATGCCGGACCAGGTGCCCAAGGCGGTGGTCCAGGAGCGCTTCGAGCGGCTCATCGAGCTGCAGGAGCGGGTCTCCTGGGCCGAGAACCGCACGGTCGAGGGGCGCGAGGTCGAGGTGCTCGTGGCGCCGGGCGAGGGCCGCAAGGACGGCGCCACCGCGCGGTTGTCGGGTCGGGCCCGCGACAACCGGCTCGTGCACTTCGCCGTGCCGGACGGCGCAGAGCGACCGCGTCCGGGGGACGTCGTCACCGTGGGTGTCACCTACGGCGCTCCGCACCACCTGGTGGCCGACAGCGGGGTGAACGGTGGGGTCTACGCCGTGCGGCGCACCCCGGGCGGGGACGCGTGGGCGGCGTTGCAGGATGCCGCGGTGCCGGGGAAGCCGGCCGTGGCGCTCGGGATGCCGTCGGTCGGACGGCCGGTGCAGGCGGAGACCGGGGCCCCCGCCTGCGCGACCTGAGTCAGGTCAGGAAGAACGCGGCGCCGGCGGCGAACGCGATCATGAGTGCGGCGACGACCCCCGCGAACAGGGGGCCTCGCGACTCCTTGTGGTTCGGCTGGTGCTTGTCCCGGCGTGGGGAACGGGCCGCAGCGTACAGCGGGGAGGGATCGAACGGCTCGAGGTTGAGCGGTGGGAGTCCGGAGCGTGCGTGTGACACGAGGTTTCCCTTTCGTCAGGGGCGAGAGAGTGCCTCGAATCTAGGGAGCACCCGGTGCCCCGGTCAGCCGAACGGGACAACGCTGGCCGAACGGCCGAGGCCCCCGACCAAATGGTCGGGGGCCCCGGTCGCGTCGTCGGAGGATCAGGGCTCGCCGATGGCCCCGTCGGCCTTCACCTGTGCCTGGTCGACCTGCTCGGCGTACTTGCCACCAGTGGCGCTGTCGACGGCATCGCCGCCGCGCTCGATGGCCTGGTCGCTGAGCTGCTCGACCTGGTCGGGGTGGTCTCCGGCCAGCTCCTGAAGCTTCTCCTTGGCGCTGTCAAAGAAACTCACGCGGCCTCCTCTCGATCGGGGACAGGGGGCTCCCCGCAGGGAGTCCCTCCAGTAGACGCCACGATCGGCGCGAGCGCCACCCCGAATCGGTCAGCTGGTCGGGTCGAGCCAGCCGTGCACGAGCGGCACGACCGACGCACCCTCCCCGCTGGCCGAGGCGACGCGCTTCATCGACCCGGCCCGGATGTCCCCGGCGGCGAAGACCCCGGGCACGGTGGTCTCGAGGTTCGCGGGGGGCAGCCCGTCGACCCACCACCGGGTCGGGATGTCCCGCCCGGTGAGTACGAAGCCGCGCTCGTCGCGCGCCAGCGACGGGGGCAGCCAGTCGCAGTGCGGCTCGGCGCCGAGCAGGAGGAACAGCCCGCGGCACTCGCGGGTGCTCTCCTCGCCGCTGCTGGTGTCGCGGACCCGGATCCACTCCAGGCGCCCGTCGCCCCCACCGTCGACCACCTCCGAGCAGGGCAGCACCGTGATCCTCGGGTTGTACGCGATCTCGCCGATCAGGTACGACGACATCGTCGGCTCGAGCCCCTCGCGCCGCACCAGGATGGTCACCGACTGCGCGAACTTCGCCAGGTGGATGGCGGCCTGGCCCGCGGAGTTGCCGCCGCCCACGACGACGACGTCGTAGCCCTCCATCTCGCGGGCGGCGGTCATCGCGCTGCCGTAGAACACGCCGAGGCCGACGAAGGACTCGACCGAGGGAACGCCGAGCTTGCGGTAGGTGACGCCGGCCGAGACGACGACGGCCCGGGCCCGCACGTCGCCACCGTCGGTGCGCAGCAGGAACGGCTCGCCGTCGGTGCCGACCTCGAGCGCGGTCACCGACCACCCGGTGAAGAAGCGGGTGCCGAAGCGGATCGCCTGGTTGCGGGCTCGCTGCGCCAGCCGCATCCCGGAGATGCCCCGGGGGAAGCCGAGGTAGTTGCGGATCATCGACGAGGTGCCGGCCTGGCCACCGACCGCCTCCGACTCCAGCACCACCGTCGACAGGCCCTCCGACGAGGCGTACACCGCGGCGGCCAGCCCGGCGGGTCCGGCACCGACGACCGCGACGTCGACCACGGCATCCAGCTCGATGTCGGTGGGCGTGCCGAAGGCGCGCAGCGCGACGTCCCGGACGCTGGTGGGGGAGAAGATCTCCCGGTCGACGGCCTCGACCAGCGGGAAGGTCGGGGTGCCGCCGGCGCGGGCGATGACGTCACGCCCCCGCTCGCTGTCGGTGGAGTAGGTGCGGTTCGGCATCCCCATCCGGTCGAGGAAGTCGCGGAT
>DASSQL010000222.1:0-2162 GCA_035702525.1 Ornithinibacter sp.
GCTCGTCGAGGCCGTCGTCTCGCGCCACCAGCGGCAGGGCGACCTCGCGCAGTCGATCGAGCCCGAGCTCAAGGAGGCCCACGGCGGCCTGCGCGACATGACCATCCTGTCGGCGATGGCCGAGGCGTGGCTCGCCGACCGTCCCCACGGCGGGGTGGATGCCGCGCACGGCCTCCTCCTCGACGTCCGCGACGCGGTGCACGTCGTCACCGGCCGGGGTCGCGACCGCCTGGGCCGCGAGGATCACGACGCCGTCGCAGCCCTGCTCGGCCACGACGACGCCGACGACCTGCTGACAGCCGTCTCGTCCGCGGGGCGCCACATCTCCTACGCGCTCGACGGCACCCTGCGCCGCGCCGGCCAGTCGCAGCGCGCCCGCACCCTGCGGGTCGGCCCGCGACGCCCCCAGATGACCCCCCTCGGCCACGGCCTGTTCGCCAGCGACGGCGAGGTCGTGCTCGGCTCGACCCGGCTCGCCGAGACCGACGAGGGGATGCCGGTGCGCGCCGGCGTGGTCGCGGCCCGGGCCGGGCTGCCGATCGCCCCCACGACGCTGGACAACCTCGCCAAGCACGCCCCGACCCCGTCCGACCCCTGGCCCGGCCCGCTGCGCGACCTGTTCGGCGACCTGCTCGCGGCCGGCCCGGGGCTGGTCACGGTCTGGGAGGGCCTGGACCAGGTCGGCATCGTCGACACCTGGCTGCCGGAGTGGTCGGCCGTGCGGTCGCGCCCCCAGCGCAGCGCGGTGCACCGCCACACCGTCGACCGTCACCTCGTCGAGACCGTGGTGCTCGCGGCCGGCCTCGTGCGCCGGGTCTCGCGCCCCGACCTGCTGCTCGTCGCCGCGCTGCTGCACGACATCGGCAAGGTGCGCGGCGCCCACGACCACTCGGTGACCGGTGCCGAGCTGACCCGCGGCGTCGTCACCCGCTGGGGCTTCTCGCCGCGAGACGTCGACGTGCTGGTGACGCTGGTGCGCGAGCACCTGACCCTGATCGAGCTCGCGACCCGTCGTGACCACCAGGACCCCGCCACCGTCGACGCGGCCATCACGGCCGTCGGCGGCGACCGCGAGGTCTTCGAGATGCTGCTCGCCCTCACCGAGGCCGACGCGTCGGCGGCCGGGCCCGCGGCCTGGACCGACTGGCGGGCCACCCTGCTCGACCAGCTCGCGGTCGCCGTTCGCGCCCGGCTCGACGGGCCCACCCCGCTCGGTGCCGACACCGACGACGACCTCGCCGTGGCCCACGACACCGGGCTGCTCGAGGCGGCGGTGCTCGCCGCGGTGCGCTCCGGTGAGCCGAACGTGCGGGTCATCGCCACCGGCGGCTCGCACCGGCTCGACATCACCGACCTCGACCGGGTCGGCCTGTTCGCCGACACGGCCGGCCTGCTCGCGGCCGAGGGGCACACGGTGCGCACCGCCATCCTGCGCACCGTCGACGGCATCGCCGTCAACGAGTGGCACGTCGAGTCGCCGAGCGGCGCCGTGCCCGACCCGGCCCGCATCGAGCGCGGCCTGGCCCGGCTCGGCCGCGGCGACCGCGCCCCCCTCGCGACGCTCGACCGGCGGCGAGCCCACGTGGCACGACCGTCCGGGCAGGCGTCGATCGGCACGCCCGGTCAGGCGCGCGCCCTCGTCGTGCCCGGGGCCAGCAGCGACGCCACGGTGCTCGAGGTGCGCGCGCAGGACCGCCCCGGCATGCTCCACGAGCTCGGGGCGGCCCTTGCCGGCGCCGGCATCTCGGTGCGCTCGGCGCACATCGCCACCTACGCGGGGCAGACCCTCGACACGTTCTACCTCACCGGCTCCGACGGCCTGCCGCTGCCGCCGGCCCGGGTCGCGCAGGCCGTCAGCCTGGTCATCGACACCTGCGACGGCATCTGACCAGGTCCCAACCTTCCCGCCCCATGCCGGAAGCCTCACCTTCGCACCGGAACCGTTCTGGTGCGAAGGTGACGTTCCCGGTGTGAACCTCGAGGGGATGGCGCGGGGCTCGGTCGGGAGGGAGCCTTCGGCACCGTTAGCCTTGACCAGTGTTCAACAGCCTCTCCGACCGCCTGACCGAGACCTTCAAGAACCTCCGCACCAAGGGGAGGCTCTCGGAGTCCGACGTCAACAAGACGATCCGCGACATCCGTCTGGCGCTGCTCGACGCCGA
>DASSQL010000223.1:0-2480 GCA_035702525.1 Ornithinibacter sp.
CCACCGCGCTCGGGGTCGAGGGTCTGCAGGTAGGTGTGGAAGTGCTCGCGCGGGCTGTGCACCCGGTTCTCGACGTGCGCCTCCTCGCCGACCGGCCGGTTGCGGCTCAGCTCGGCGAAGTCGGCGAAGACGGTGAGCAGCTGCATCTCGTCGGTGACGGGCGACCGGCCGGCCGCGGCCAGCTCGTCGCGAGCGGCGAGGTACCCGGCCAGGGTACGCGTCTCGTGACCCGGGTCGAGGTCGTAGCCGAGCAGCATGGCGGCGAGGTCGGCCCGGGCGTGCACCGCGCGCTCGGCGACGTCACCGTTGACGACGTCGGCGGGCAGGTCGAGGTCGGGGGCCTCGGTGGCGGCCTCCGCGACCGACGCGGCGGCGCCGCCGGTGGGCTCGAGCCGGGCGAGCGCCGCGCCGGTCTCGACCTGGCTGCCGGTGGCGACGTGCAGCTCCTTGAGGCGCGCGGCGAACGGGGCCGGCAGCACCGTCTCCATCTTCATGCTCTCGAGCACGAGCACCGGCGCCCCGGCAGCGACCTCGTCACCCACGGCCAGCGGTGTGGCGACGACGAGGGCCGGTGCGGGAGAACGCAGGATGCCGCCCTCGTCGCGGCTGACCCGGTGGGTCACGCCGTCGACCTCGACGAGCTGGACCGGGCCGTGCGACGCGGTGACGAGCCGGTGGGTGCGACCGCCGACGGTGACCCGGCTGGCGAAGTGACCGATCCGCTCGAGGTCGGCCTCGACCGTGACCACCTGGCCGCTCGGCTCCGCCACCGACACCCGGAAGCGCGACGGCCCGGTGCGGTAGACGGTGACCTTGTACGCGGTGCCGCGCAGCTTGAGGTCGATGGCCCGGCCCACGTCGTGCTGCACCTGCGGCCGACCACCGCGGGCGGTCTCGAGCAACCGGGTGTGCTCGACCGCCTCGGCCTCCTCGTACGCCTCGATGCCGGCGACGACGAGGGCGACGCCCGAGTGTTCGCTCGCGACGAGGCGACCCTCGCCGCGCACCCGGTCGATCCAGCCGGTGTCGGCCGAGCCGTCGACGACCTCGGGCTGGTCGAGCAGGTCGAGGATGAACGACTTGTTGGTGGCGCCGCCCTCGATGACGACCGTCGTCTCGCGCATCGCGCGGCGCAGGCGGGCCAGCGCCTCGTCGCGGTCGCGACCGTGGGCGATGATCTTCGCGATCATCGAGTCGAAGTCGGCGGGGATCGAGTCACCCTCTGCCACACCGGTGTCGACCCGGATGCCGGGGCCGGCCGGCAGCTCGAGGTGCACGATGCGCCCGGGGGCGGGCGCGAAGTCGCGGTCGGGGTCCTCGGCGTTGAGCCGCGCCTCGACGGCGTGCCCGACCTCGTCGGGGCGGTGCCCCTTGAGCCGGCCGCCCGACGCGACGTGGATCTGCAGGCGCACCAGGTCGGTGCCCGTGACGACCTCGGTGATCGGGTGCTCGACCTGGAGGCGGGTGTTGACCTCGAGGAAGGCGAAGAAGCGGTCGCGCGGGTGGTAGAGGAACTCGACGGTGCCGGCACCGGCGTAGCCCACGGCGATGGCGAGCCGCTCGGCCGACGCCTTGAGCTCGCCGACCTGGGCGACGTCGAGCACCGGCGAGGCCGACTCCTCGATGACCTTCTGGTTGCGGCGCTGCACCGAGCAGTCGCGCACACCGATGGCCCACGCCGACCCCTGGCCGTCGGCGATGACCTGTACCTCGACGTGGCGCGCCCCGGTGACGAGCTTCTCGAGGAACACCACACCCGACCCGAAGGCCCGCTGCGCCTCGTCGCGGGTGCGCTCGTAGGCGTCGGACAGCTCGGCGTCGGTCGCCACCTTGCGGATGCCGCGCCCGCCGCCCCCCGCGGTGGCCTTGAGCATCAGCGGGTAGCCGATCCGGGCCGCCGCGGCGATGGCGTCGTCGAGGGTGTCGACCCCACCACGGCTCCACGGGGCCACCGGGACGCCGACCTCCTCGGCGATCAGCTTGGAGCCGATCTTGTCCCCCAGCCGGCGCATCGCCTCGGGGCTCGGCCCGATGAAGGTCACCCCGATGCGCTCGCACAGCTCGGCGAAGGTGGGGTCCTCGGCCACGAAGCCCCAGCCGACCCACGCGGCATCCGCCCCGGTCTCGAGCAATGCGCGCTCCAGCACGGCGTGGTCGAGGTACGGGCGCAGGGACGCCGGGCCGAGGTCGTACGCGGCGTCGGCCTCGCGGACGAACATCGCCGAGCGGTCGGCCTCGGTGTGCAGCGCCACCGTCTCGATGCGGTGCCCACCGGGCCCGGCCTGCGCGTTGAGGTCACGCACGGCGTGGATCAGCCGCATCGCGGCCTCTCCGCGGTTCACGATGGCGATCCGCTGGAACATCGGTGGTCCTCCCGGGGTCCGGTGTGCGTGTCGTCTCTCGGGCGGGCTCGGTGCCGCCGGCTCCCGAGCCTGTCACCATCTCGTGGTGACGCGCGAGTAATGAGCGCGCTCCCCGCG
>DASSQL010000224.1:0-15289 GCA_035702525.1 Ornithinibacter sp.
GGGGTGGTCGACCCCACCGGTCGACCACCCCCGCTTCGTCGTCCCTGGACGCGGGTGGGGCGCCAGCACGGGCGGGATGGTGGCACACGACGGAGGGCCGGCGCCCGAACTGCGGACACCGGCCCTTCCTCGTGGGCTGAGCGCGACCAGCGCCCCGCCGGCTGCTCAGCGCGCGGCGACGATCTCCGTGGCCGCAGCCGCGATCCCTGCGGGGCTGATCCCGAAGTGGTCCATCAGCCAGCCCACCGATCCCGTCGGGGCGAAGGTGTCCGGGACCCCCACGAACCTCATCAGGGTCGGGTGCCGGGGGGCGAGGTACTCCGCCACGGCGCCACCCAACCCGGAGGTCAGGGCCTCCTCGACCGTGACGATGCCGGCCGTCTCGCGGGCGGCGGCGAGCAGCGCCGGACCGTCCAGGGGCTTGATCGTGGGCATCGCGAGCACGCGCGCCGACACACCGTCGTCGGCCAGCGCCCCCGCCGCCTCGAGGGCGCGGCTCACCGTGGTCCCGGTCGCGACGATGGTGACATCACTCCCGGCGTGCAGCTCCACGGCCCGACCGGGCTGGAACTGGTACCCCTCGGGCATCACGTCGGGCACGCCCATCCGGCTGACCCGCACGTACACGGGCGAACCGGCCCCTGCTGCCCAGCGGATCGCCTGGGCGGTCTCGACGCGGTCGGTGGGGACGATGACCGTCAGCCCGGGGATGGTGCGCAGCCAGGCAAGGTCCTCGATGGAGTGGTGGGTGGGGCCCAGCTCGCCGTAGGCCATGCCGGGGCTCTGCCCGACCAGCACGATGTGGTGCTGCGAGTAGGCGGCGTCCACCTTGATCTGCTCCATGGCCCGTGCCGTCAGGAAGCAGGCGGCCGCGGACACGAAGGGGACCTTGCCACCGTTGGCCAGACCCGCACCGACGCCGACCATGTCCTGTTCGGCGATGCCGACGTTCACCAGTCGGTCGGGGAACCGGTCCTGGAACGGACCGAGCTTGCTGGAGCCGACCGAGTCGTTGACCACGACCACGATCCGGCTGTCCTCGGCCGCGAGCTCGACCAGCGTCGAGATCCAGGCGTCCCGGCAGTCGTGCAGGGCTGCGGCGGGCGGGGGTGCGATGGCGGTCATGAGGTCTCCAGCTCGGCGAGGGCCTGGCTCAGCTCGTCGGGCGACGGGACCTTGTGGTGCCAGGCGACGTTGTCGGACATGAACGAGATGGGGTGGCCCTTCATGGTGTGGGCGATGACAGCCGTCGGGCGGCCGGACGGCGCCGGCACGTCGGCGAAGACGTCCAGCAGCGCTCCGTGGTCGTGGCCGTCGACGTCGACGACCTCCATGCCGAAGGCGGCCAGCTTGTCGCCGAGCGGCTCGAGGTCGTTCGTCTGGTCGACCCTGGCGCCCTGCTGCAGCCGGTTGCGGTCGACGATGACGCACAGGTGCGAAAGCTGGTGGTTGCCGGCCGTCATGAGCGCCTCCCAGTTCGAACCCTCCTGCAGCTCACCGTCACCGACGACGACGAAGGTGCGCCGGGCGGACGAGTCGAGCTTGCCGGCGAAGGCCGTGCCGACCGCTATCGGCAGACCGTGCCCCAGCGGTCCGGTGCTCGCCTCCACCGCGGCGATCTTCGTGCGCGCCGGGTGCCCGTTGAGCTGGGACTGCGGCTGCATGAAGGTCGAGAGCTCGTCCGGGGGCAGGAAGCCGGCCACCGCGAGCGTGGTGTACAGCGCCGCGGCGGCATGTCCCTTGGACAGGATGAACCGGTCCCGCTCGGGGTCGCCCAGCTGGTCGGGAGACATGTTGAGGGCGTGCAGGTAGAGGGTGACGAGGATGTCGATCACCGAGAACTCGCCGCCGATGTGACCGAGGCCTGCAGCGCGCACCATCTCGATGTCGCGACGGCGGACCAGGCGGGCGGCCTCCGCGAGGTGCGCCACGGCCTCCTCGCGTGATGCTCCTTCGGGCACTCGACCGAGCACGCGCAAGGTGTCGGCAGGGACCGCGTCGGGATCGACGTGGGGGACGAGGTCCTCGATGGTCATGCCTCGCTCCTCATGCAGGAGAAGAGGACGTCCTGAACGAGCTTCTGGGCGGCCATGGCGTCCTGGCGGGACTGGGCAGCCCGCAGGGCGTCGATGTCGAGCTCGTCCAGCGCTCGGTGCAGCGCCTTGAGGAAGCGGATGGACAGCCTGGCGGCTTCGACGGTGTCCTCGCGGAAGGGGAACTGGTCGAGCTGCCAGACGCCCTCCCAGTTGTTGATCTTCAGGGTGTAGAAGAACTCGAAGACCTCCACGGGGTGCACGGTTCCGACGACCATGTCGTCGTCCCAGCCGCGAAGGTTGTCGTTGACGTCCATGCCCCACAGCAGGCCGTGGTCGATGAGCAGCTGGGCCGCAGCGGCGGGGGACTCGCCGCCGTAGAGCGCGTGCCCGAAGTCGAGCAGGACACCGACGTTGTCGACCCCCATCGCCTTGATGCCGAGCGCGGTCTTCGCGGCGGAGTCCCAGAACATCTTGTTGCGGGGCTCGCGTGGCTTGTACTCGATGACGATCTTGAGGTCGGGGTTGGCCAGGGCCAGCTCGCGCATCCCGGAGACGGCGAGGTCCCACTGCTCCTTGTGGCTCACCTGGAAGGGGTAGTCCCAGCCGTCCTGGCCGGGCCAGACCTTGAGGTACTTCGCTCCGAGGGCCCGCACGATGTCCGCGGCCTCGTTGAGGAAGGCGATGGCGTCGGCTCGCACGCCGGCATCCGGGTTGGTGAAGGCACCGTTGCGGTACTTGCGCATGTAGATCTCGGGAGTCACCCCGATCGCCTCGAGCCCGTTGTCCGCCAGCGCCTGCTTCACCTGCTCGACGGTGACGCCCTCGGTGAACGGGTACGGGACGTCGACCACGGACAGGTCGCCGACCTCGCCCGCACGGGCGATCTGTTCGAGCGTGGACACCTCGGGGGCGTAACCGTCGGTGGCGTACCGGTCGACGTACGAGGCGAAGTGCCACAGGCCGGCCCCGAAGGGCGGGTAGTCGGACATCAGGTGTTCCTCTCGATCTGTGCGTCAGTGCTGGTGGGCAGGGCAGGCACGGCGATCCCGCGGGAGCGGGCCACCGCTCGCGCCCAGTCCTGCCGCGATGCTGCGGGATCTCCGGTCCGCGGGAGAACGTGCTCCCCGCTGGCCCGGGCCGGTGGGGTGACGTCGAGCCGCTGCGCGACGAGTCGGGCCACGCCCAGGGCGGATGCGGCCGGGCTGCGGCTGACCTCGACCGGGCGTCGGAGGAGGTCGGCCTGCAGCTGCATCAGCAGGGCCGAGGCCGTGGCCCCGCCGTCGGCGTGCAGGACCTCGATGTGGGCGAACCCGTCCGACTCCATCGCGTCCACGACGTCGGCGACCTGGTGAGCGACCGACTGCAGAGCGGCTCGAGCGAGGTGGGCGCGCGTGGTTCCGGCCGTGACCCCGGCGATGAGGCCGGTGGCCGACCGGTCCCAGTGCGGCGCGCCCAGGCCGGAGAACGCGGGCACGAAGGAGACCCCACCGGCATCCTCGACCCCCGTGGCCAGCTCGGTGAGGAAGGCGCCCCCGGCGGTACCCGCGGGAGCGCCCAGGGTGGCGGCCAGCCAGTCCAGGGCGGATCCGGTGGCCACGATGTTGCCCTCGCGGGCGAAGGTCGCGGACCCGCCGATGTGCCACGCCACCGTGGTGGCGACCCCCTGCGGAGCGGGGCGCAGGTCCGCGGTGGGGCTCATCACCGAGCTCCCCGTGCCGTAGGTGGCCTTTCCGGTGCCGGCAGTGGTGCACCCGTGGTGGAAGAGGGCGGAGTGGGAGTCGGCCAGCACGGCGACGACGGGGACGCCCGCGGGAAGCCGCCCGTGTCGGCCGGAGGTCACCCCGAACCCGTCGTCGGAGGGCCTGATCTCGGGTAGGTGGCATCGGTCGACACCGAACAGCTGCACGAGCTCGTCGTGCCAGGTCAGGCTCCGGAGGTCGAACAGGAGTGTCCTGGAGGCGTTCCCGGGCTCGGTCGCGTGCACGCCGGTGAGGTTGTGGAGCAGCCACGCATCGATGGTGCCCACCGCGACATCCGAGGGGTCAGCGCCGCCGGCGAGTGCCGCGTCGATGGCAGCCCGGAACTTCGGGGCGGAGAACATCGGGTCCAGCGTCAGCCCGGTTCGGGCCCGCACGACGTGGGAGGCACTCGGTTCGGTGGCCGCGAGGGCCTCGCACCACGCCGTGGTGCGTGCGTCCTGCCACCCGATGACCGGGCCGAAGGGCCGACCGGTGCTTCGACTCCAACACGCCACCGACTCACGCTGGTTCGAGATGCCGATGCCCACCACCCGTGCGTCAGGCTCGAGCGCCAGGCACGCGTCCATCGCGGCGATGGCCGACGCCCAGATCTGGCCGGCATCCTGCTCGACCCAGCCCGGCGCCGGATGGTGGATGCCGGTGGGCGCGGAGGACTCGGCCACGACCGCGCCCGTGGTGGCGTCGACGAGCACGACCTTGGTGTTGGTCGTGCCCTGGTCGAGAGCGAGGACCACACCTCCGCGCACCACACCTTGGTGCCCGAGCGCTGCCATCGAATATCCATTCGGTAGTGAATGAAGCCACTCGAAGACTAGGGCGCGACGTTGCGCGTGTCAACGGGCCGGCGCCTGCGCGGGCACATCCCGGACTGCCCGGTGCGCCTGGCAGCCGTGCCCCGCGGCGCCCTGCGCTCGAGGGGCCCCGCGGGTCAGCTCGCGGCGTGGCGGAGGTACGACGCCGTGCTGCTGTCGGTGATCAGGGTGTTGATCCATCCTCCGAGCAACGCTGCGCGGATCGCGTCGTGCTTTCGCCGGCCGCCGGCAACCCCGATGCGCCGGGGGATCCGACGGAGCGTGTCGCTGTCGATGCCGAGGATCCGGTCGTCGAGGTGGCTGCGGACGGCGGCGCCCGACGAGTCGAAGAACCGCATGCACACGTCACCCACGGCGTTCGCTGCGCGCAGGAGGTCCTCGTCGTCGCCACTGACCGCGTTCCCGCTGGCCCGCAGCAGCGGTGACGGCTTCAGGCTGCCGATTCCCGCCAGCAGGACGGTGAGGTCGGGGAAGGCGTCGAGGGCCTGGGCGATGCTGTCCTCCCGCATCAGGGCTCGACGGGTCTCCTCGGTGGCCACCAGTCCCGGAGCCGGCAGGTAGGTGGCCCTGGCGCCGGTGACCTGGACCAGCCGGCCGACCAGGTGCGTCGCCCGGGACTGCGCCGAGGGTTGTCCGAGGCCGCCGAGCACCTGGACCACGGACTCGCACTCGTGGCTGTGCCGCGGGCGCATCGAGTCGACGGTCGCCAGGAGGGTCGAGCTCCAGGAGGACACCCCGATGCGTTCGCCGGCGCTGAGCGTGGTCTCCAGGTAGAAGGCCGCGGCGGCCCCGAGGGCCGGGGTGACGATGAGCTCGTCGTCCTCGTCGCCGGTGTCGGCCACGACGACCTCCGCCAGGCCGTAGCGGCGCTCGAGATCCTCCTCGATCTCGGCGAACACACCACGAGGGGTCACGACGGTGGTCCGCACGATCCCGGTCGCCACGGCCTTCTTCAGGAGCCGGGAGACTCGCGGTTGCGAGATGTTGAGCCGCTCGGCGATCTCCGGCTGCCGCACTCCCTGCTCGTGGTAGAGCCGGGCCACCTTGGTCATCAGGCGGGTGTCCTCGGAGGTGGCGAACGCCGTCTCCGCTGGATCGAGAGCGGGATCCCAGGTCACGTCACTGCCTCCACACCTTGGACGGGGTCACCGGATTCTCGCAGGGACCCGGCGGCTGCGCCGGGCTGCCCGGCACAGCGCTCGACACGTTCGGCACTGGCAGGCCAGTCAGAGCCGAATGTACAGGTGCCCCGCAGACCGGGCCGAGGCTCTGACGGCGCCCAGGGGCGAGCCGGCGCAGAGAACTCGTCAGCGGCGCCGGGTCGAGGCCCGTGCCACGAGCTCAGGCATGAAGTCCAGCTGCTGGTGCTCGTGGTCGGGGTTCACCGACTCATCCAGGAGGAGGCGGGCTGCCGCGCGACCCAGCTCTCGTCGAGGCTGGCGGACGGACGTGAGTGGAACCGCTGCGGCAGCGGCGAACTCGATGTCGTCGTAGCCGACCACGGCGAGGTCGTCGGGAACGCTGACGCCCAGAGCCACGCATCCTTGGAGGACGCCCAGCGCGACGAGGTCATTGGCACAGAACGCAGCAGTGGGGCGCCCCGATGCCGGCAGCCCGGCAATCCGAGCACCGGCGGTGCGACCCTCGTCGACGGTGAGGGCGTCGGTCCACACGTCGACGAGGGTGTCCGGGGGGAGCCCGGCGGCGGCGATCGAGGCCAGTGCACCCTCGTGCCGATCGCGAACCTGGCCGATGTGCTGGGGGCCGCCGACGAAGGCGATCCGATGGTGACCGAGCTCGATCAGGTGGTCCAGAGCGAGGCGCCCGCCGAGGTGGTCATCGACGGCGACCGAGCAGTGGGTGTTGCCCGGCCGAGTGCGGTCGACCAGCACGACGTGTGTTCCTCGTGAGGGCAGCTCGTCAAGCCGGGGATCGTCGGGGTCGACCGGGGTGATGAGCACGCCCAGGACGCGCTGCTGCTCGAGCCGCTCGAGGTAGGAGGCCTCGCGAGAGGGCTCTTGGTGGCTGTTGCACAGGTAGACGGAGAAGTCGGCGGCCTCGGCGACGTCCTCGACCCCGAGGGCGACGTCGGTGAAGAACGGGTTCGCTGCGTCGAGGACGACGTAGGCGATGGTGCGGCTCTGCCCGGCCCGCAGCTGGCGCGCTGACTCGTTGCGCACGAAACCGAGCTGGGCCATCGCGTCGTTCACCCGGCGTCGAGTGGGTTCGCTCACCCGGTCCGGTCGGTTCAGGACGTTGGAGACGGTGCCCAGGGAGACTCCCGCAAGCGTCGCCACGTCCTTGACGCTGGCGGAGCGTGGGGTGGAGCCGGCGCTCATCGGCTACCCCTCCTCCCTGCCTGTCGTTGAAACGTCCCACCTGCAGGTACGGGTGGGATCGGGGGCAGTCTGTCGCCCCAACCGGCTTCAGCGCAACAAACTCGACGCGAACAGGGTCTTGACGTCGGCAGCGGGCCGCCTTTACAGTCCTCCACTATTGAAACCTTTCAATACGCCTTCCAGTGACGTGAGGACGCGAGATGTCGATGGTTGACGAAGGAGTCGCCACCCTCGAGCTGCGGGGGGTCTCCAAGGCCTTCGGGTCGGTGGTCGCCCTCCGGTCGGGCACCCTGCGGGTGCGGCCCGGCAGTATCCACGCCCTCGTCGGGGAGAACGGTGCCGGCAAGTCCACCCTGATCAAGATCGCGGCCGGGGTGCACCGGCGCGACGGCGGCGAGATGCTGCTCGGCGGGGAGTCCGTCGACTTCGGCTCGACCGCGGAGTCGAAGGCCGCCGGCATCGCGGTGATCTACCAGGAGCCCACCCTCTTCCCCGACCTGTCGGTCACCGAGAACATCTTCATGGGCCGCCAGATCCTCGGCTCGGGCCGGCGCATCGACCGGCACGCGATGTACGCCGAGGCCGAGCGGCTCTTCACCGGGCTGGGCGTCGACCTCGACCCCCGCCGGCCCGCGCTCGGCCTGTCCATCGCCGACCAGCAGATCATCGAGATCGCCAAGGCCATCTCGCTCGACGCCCGGGTGCTCATCATGGACGAACCCACCGCGGCACTCAGCGGCGTCGAGGTGGAACGGCTCTTCACCGTCGCCCGCCGGCTGCGCGACGAGGGGCGAGCGCTCGTCTTCATCTCGCACCGCTTCGACGAGGTCTTCTCCCTGTGCGACACCGTCACCGTGATGCGGGACGGCGACTACATCGACACCGTCCCCATCGCAGACACCACGGTCGACGCGATGGTCGCCCTCATGGTCGGCCGTGAGGTCACCGACCTCTTCCCCAAGACTCCCTCGACACCCGGTGACGTCGTCCTGGAGGTCGAGGGCCTCACCTCCCGCGGTGTCTTCCACGACGTGTCGTTCACTGTCCGAGCCGGCGAGATCGTCGGTCTCGCCGGGCTCGTGGGTGCGGGGCGCAGCGAGATCGTGAGAGCGGTCTTCGGTGTCGACGGCTACGACGAGGGCAGCGTGAAGCTGGGTGGCCGCCTGCTGAGCCGCCGCGACCCTGCGGGCTCCATCCGCGCCGGCCTGGCCTTCATCCCCGAGGACCGACGCCAGCAGGGCCTGGTCACCGAGGCCTCCGTCGCGCACAACATCGCCGGGGTCATCCGCACCCGGCTGGCGAAGGCGGGCCTGATCACCCAGGCCGCCGAGAACGCCGCCGCCCGCACGTGGGCCGCCCGCCTCGAGGTGAAGACCGGCGCGCTCGACATGCTCGCCAGCACGATGAGCGGTGGCAACCAGCAGAAGGTCGTCATCGCCAAGTGGCTCGCCACCGAGCCCACGCTGCTCATCATCGACGAGCCCACCCGCGGCATCGACGTCGGAACCAAGGCCGAGGTGCACCGGCTCCTCTCCGAGCTCGCGAGCCAGGGACTGGCCGTGCTGATGATCTCCTCCGAGTTGCCCGAGGTGCTCGGAATGGCCGACCGGGTGCTTGTCGTCTGCGAGGGCCGGCTCACCGCGGACATCCCCCGCGACGAGGCCACTGCCGAAGCCGTCATGCGTGCCGCCACCCACACCGCAGAGGTGGCGTGATGGCCCCCACCGACACGACGACGCACGAGGAGACCGCGCCCGAGGTGCTCCTGCACCCGAGCCGGATGCCGCGTGGCCGCCGCTGGCTCACGACCCTCCTGCGCAGCCGCGAGCTGTCGATCCTCCTGGTGCTGCTGCTCGTCATCACGGTGGCCACGATCAAGACCCCGAGCTTCCTGTTCAGCTCGAACAGCTGGCGCGACCTGCTCCTGACACCGTCGATCCTCATCCTGCTCGCGGTGGGCCAAGCGGTCGTGATCATCACCCGCAACGTCGACCTCTCGGTCGGGTCGGTGCTCGGTCTGACGGCGTATCTCACCGGCCGCCTGTTCATCGACCACCCGAGCCTGCCCATCGTGGCGGTCGTGCTGATCGCCGTCCTGGCGGGTGCGGTCCTCGGGCTCGTCAACGGCCTCCTGGTCGGCTTCGGCCGGGTGCCCGCCCTGGTCATCACGCTCGGCACGCTCTACATCTACCGGGGCATCGTGCTCACCTGGGCCGGCAGCGACCGGATCAACGCCTCGGACCTGCCGCGCGACTTCCTCGCCCTCGGCACGAAGCAGGTGCTGGGCTTCCCGGTGCTCTTCCTGGTGGCCTTCGCGGTCCTCGTCGCGGTGGGCTACCACCTGCACACGGCGCGCAGTGGTCGCGAGCTGTACGCGATCGGCTCCGACCCGGACGCGGCCGTCCTCTACGGCCTGCGCGTCCGGCGACGGCTGATCGCGGCGTTCGTCCTCAGCGGGGCGCTCGCCGGGCTCGCGGGTGTCGTCTACACCGCCCGCTACGGCACGGTCAGCTCGGATGCCGGGTCCGGCATCGAGCTCCAGGCGGTCGCCGCCGTCGTGGTCGGCGGGGTCGCCATCTTCGGCGGCAGCGGCACCGTCTGGGGCGCCGCCCTGGGCGCCGTCCTCCTCGTCACCATCAACCGTGCCCTGCCGATCGTGGGGATCCCGGACTTCTGGCAGCAGGCGCTCGTGGGCGTGCTGATCCTCAGCGCCATCGTGCTCGACCGCGTCCTGTCCGTCCGCCGCGCCCGCCAGCTGATCGAATCGAGGGACGACGCATGAGCCGCACCTACGCCGACTACACCCATCCGTGGTGGCGACGACTCGTCGTGAGCCGCGAGGCCGTGATGCTGGCCCTGCTCGTCGGGCTCGTGGTCTGGGCCGTCGGGAACATCGTCTTCTTCGGCACGACGCTGACGATGACGTACCTGCTCCTCGACACCGCCCCGGTGCTCCTCATCGCGCTGCCGATGACGATGGTCATCATCACCGGAGAGATCGACCTGTCCGTCGCGAGCGTCGTCGGACTGAGCAGTGTCCTGCTCGGCGACCTGACCCGCAGCGGCCTGCCGATCGCGCTGGCGGCAGTCATCGCGCTCCTCGCCGGTCTCGCCTGCGGGGCGCTCAACGGCTACCTCGTCGCCTACGTCGGGCTCCCGTCGCTCGCCGTGACGATCGGGACGCTCGCCCTCTTCCGTGGCCTGGCCGTCGGCCTGCTCGGCACGACGGCGGTGACCGACTTCCCGAAGGGGTGGACCAGTCTCGCGACCTCGCAGGTGGGTTCGACGGGCGTCCCGCTCATCACGGTGCCGTTCCTCGTGCTTGCCGGGGCGTTCGCGCTGCTGCTGCACTTCTCCGCCTTCGGCCGCGGTGTGTACGACATCGGCCTGAGCAAGGAGGCCGCGCTGTTCAGCGGTGTCGACGTGCGGCGCACCGTGCTCGTCCTCTTCGTGCTCACGGGTGTGGTGTCCGCCTTCGCGGGCGTCTACTTCACCCTCCGCTTCGGCAGCGCCCGCGGTGACAACGCCACCGGCCTGGAGCTGCAGGTGGTCGCGGCGGTCCTGCTCGGCGGCGTGTCGATCTTCGGCGGCCGCGGCCGTCTCCTCGGCGTCGTCCTCGGGGTGCTGCTGATCGGCACCATCTCCAGCGCCCTGCGACTGCAGGGCGTGACGGTCAACGTCATCAACATCATCATCGGCGCCCTGCTCATCGCGTCCGTGATGTCCACCAGCGTCCTGGCCTGGCTCCCTGGCCTGACCAGGCGGAAGTCCCCGGGCACCAGCCCACACAAGACGCCGTCCGGCGTCGGCTCCTAAGGAAGGTTGACAATGAAGTTGCTCTCCACGCGAGGTGGTGCCCTCGTGGCGGCCGCCATCATCGGGTCGCTCGGTCTCACGGCGTGCGGCAACGCCACCGACAACGCGACCTCCGGGTCAAGCGGCAGCGGCAGCGCCAGTGCGGCCACGAAGCTCTCGATCACGTTCCTGCCCAAGAACCTCGGCAACCCCTACTTCGACACCAGCGACGCCGGCGGCAAGAAGGCCGTCGAGGAGTTCGGTGGCACCTATGCCGAGGTCGGCCCCCAGACCGGCAGTCCCGACGCCCAGGTGCAGTACATCAACACCGCGGCCCAGCAGCGCACCAGCGGGCTGGTCGTCTCGGCCAACGACCCCAAGGCCATCTGCGACGCGTTGAACCAGGCGCGCAAGGCCGGTACCAAGGTCGTCACCTTCGACTCGGACACCGACCCGACCTGCCGCGACCTGTTCGTCAACCAGGCGACCTCCGAGGGCATCGCCAAGGTCCAGACCGACCTCGTCACCAAGGCCATCGGTGACTCCGGCGAGATCGCGATCCTGTCGGCCAGCGCCAACGCGACGAACCAGAACGCCTGGATCGACCTGATGAAGAAGGACCTCGCCGCCAACCACCCCAACGTCAAGCTCGTCGACGTGGTCTACGGCAACGACGACGACCAGACCTCCTTCGACAAGACCGCCGCCCTCCTGCAGTCGCACCCGAACCTCAAGGGCATCGTCTCGCCGACCACGGTCGGCATCGCCGCGGCCGCCCGGTACCTGTCGACCTCCGACAAGAAGGGCAAGGTCTACCTCACCGGCCTCGGCACCCCGAACCAGATGAAGGAGTTCGTCAAGGACGGCACCGTCAAGGAGTTCGCACTCTGGAACCCGGGCGACCTGGGCTACCTCGCCGCGTTCGCGGCCAAGGCCCTCGCCGACGGCACCATCACCGGCAAGGAGGGTGACAAGTTCACCGCCGGCTCGCTGGGCGAGTACACCGTCGGGGCCGACAGCGTCGTCCTCCTGGGTGACCCGTTCGTCTTCAACGCCGAGAACATCGACCAGTTCAACTTCTGACCGGATGCCGGTCGGCGGGCTCCGTGCCCGCCGACCGGCCCCCAGAACCTTCACCCACCACCCCGGACGGAGCCACCGATGATGCGTGTCTGCTTCCAGCTCCAAGTGCGACCCGATCGCCTCGAGGAGTACACGGCCCGCCATGCGGCCGTCTGGCCCGACATGCTTCGCGCCCTGAAGGCCACCGGGTGGCACAACTACTCCCTCTTCCTGCGCGCCGACGGCCTGCTCGTCGGCTACTTCGAGACACCGTCGCTCGAGCTGGCCCGCGCGGGGATGGCCGCGACCGAGGTCAACGCCCGCTGGCAGGAGCAGATGGCCGAGTTCTTCGAGGACCTCGGCGACGCGGCACCCGACACCGGCTTCCTCCAGCTGGAGGAGATCTTCAACCTCGAGGACCAGCTCGCTGCCCTCGCCCCAGAGACCGACGAGAAGTGACCTGACATGACACCGACCTTCCGCGACATCGCGGCCCGACTCGACGAACTCGCCATCGAGGTGCCCTCGTGGGCCTACGGCAACTCCGGAACCCGTTTCAAGGTGTTCGGCAGCCCCGGCACCCCGCGCACCGTGCAGGAGAAGATCGCCGATGCCGCTGCGGTGCACCGGTTCACGGGCCTGGCACCGACGGTCGCCCTCCACATCCCGTGGGACCTCGTCGACGACTGGGCGGCCCTCAGCGCCCACGCCACGGACCTCGGCGTCGGGCTCGGGACGATCAACAGCAACACGTTCCAGGACGACGACTACAAGCTCGGCAGCCTGACCAACGCCGACCCTGCCATCCGCCGCAAGGCGGTCGAGCACAACCTGCGCTGCATCGAGATCATGAACGAGACCGGGTCGCGCGACCTGAAGATCTGGCTCGCCGACGGCACGAACTACCCCGGCCAGGGCGACATCCGGGCGCGCCAGGACTGGCTGGCCGAGGGGCTGGCGGAGATCTACGCGCAGATCGGCGACGACCAGCGACTCGTGCTGGAGTACAAGTTCTTCGAGCCGGCGTTCTATCACACCGACGTCCCCGACTGGGGCACCTCCTACGTCCACGTAGCCGCCCTGGGGGAGCGCGCGATGGTGTGCCTGGACACCGGGCACCACGCCCCCGGCACCAACATCGAGTTCATCGTCGCCCAGCTGCTGCGCCTGGGAAAGCTCGGCTCGTTCGACTTCAACAGCCGCTTCTACGCCGACGACGACCTGATCGTGGGCGCCGCCGACCCCTTCCAGCTGTTCCGGATCCTCGTCGAGGTCGTCAGGGGCGGTGGATTCGGGGCCCGGTCCGACGTCGCGCTGATGCTCGACCAGTGCCACAACATCGAGAAGAAGGTCCCGGGCCAGATCCGCTCGCTGCTGAACATCCAGGAGATGACCGCACGCGCCCTGCTGCTCGACACCGATGCACTCGCCGCCGCCCGCACCGCCGGTGACGTGCTCGCCGCGAACGAGGTCTTCATGGACGCCTTCTACACCGACGTGCGCGCCGACCTCGCCGCTTGGCGAGAGGAGCGCGGGCTGCCCGCCAACCCCGCGCAGGCCTACGCGGCCAGCGGATACCAGGAAACGATCGAGGCGGACCGCGTCGGCGGCGCCCAGGCAGGATGGAACTGACCGTGACCCAGACGACCCCCGATCAGCTCATCGAGCGTTCCAACCGGCTCGGCGCGGACCCCCGCACCACGAACTACGCCGGCGGCAACACCTCCGCCAAGGGCGAGGCCATCGACCCGGTGACCTCCCAGCCGACCACGCTGATGTGGGTCAAGGGCTCCGGCGGCGACCTCGGCACCCTCACGGAGTCCGGACTGGCGGTGCTGCGCCTGGACCGGATGCGGGCCCTGGTCGACGTCTACCCCGGCGTCGAACGTGAGGACGAGATGGTCGCCGCGTTCGACCACTGCCTCTTCGGCACCGGCGGCGCGGCCCCCTCGATCGACACCGCCATGCACGGTCTGGTCGACGCCGACCACGTCGACCACCTCCACCCCGACTCCGGCATCGCGATCGCGACCTCGGCCGACGGCGAGGTCCTGACCTCCACGATCTTCGGCGACCGGGTCGTCTGGGTCCCCTGGCGCCGCCCCGGCTTCCAGCTCGGCCTGGACATCGCCGAGATCAAGCGCGCCAACCCGCAGGCGATCGGCTGCATCCTCGGCGGCCACGGCATCACCGCCTGGGGTGACACGTCCGACGAGTGCGAGGCCAACTCGCTCGACATCATCCGCACCGCAGAGGCCTACATCACCGAGCACGGCAAGGCCGACCCGTTCGGTGCCGTGGTCGACGGCAACGAGCCGCTCCCCGAGGCCGAGCGTCGCGCCAGGGCCGCAGCCCTGGCCCCGGTCATCCGCGGCCTGGCCTCCACCGACCTGCGGATGGTCGGCCACTTCACCGACAGCGACGTCGTCCTCGACTTCGTGGCCCGCGAGAAGCTGCAGCCGCTGGCGGCGCTGGGCACCTCCTGCCCCGACCACTTCCTGCGCACCAAGGTCTCGCCGATGGTGCTCGACCTGCCCGGTACCGCATCCGCGGAGGAGATGGTCACCCGACTGCGCGAGCTGCACGCGGAGTACCGCACCGCCTATGCCGCCTACTACGAGCGCAACGCGAGCCCCGACAGCCCGGCGATGCGTGGCGCCGATCCGGCGATCGTCCTGGTGCCCGGCGTCGGGATGTTCTCCTTCGGCAAGGACAAGCAGACCGCACGCGTCGCGGGGGAGTTCTACGTCAACGCCATCAACGTCATGCGCGGAGCCGAGGCGCTGTCGACCTACGCCCCGATCGACGAGTCGGAGAAGTTCCGGATCGAGTACTGGGCGCTGGAAGAGGCCAAGCTCGCCCGCCTGCCCAAGCCCAAGCCTCTTGCGACGAAGGTCGCGCTCGTCACGGGTTCCGCCTCCGGAATCGGCAAGGCCATCGCGACCCGGCTGGCGGCAGAGGGCGCATGCGTCGTCATCGCCGACCTCGGGCTCGACCGCGCGCAGGCAGCTGCAGCAGAGATCGGTGGCGCCGACGTGGCCGTCGGGGTGCAGGTCGACGTGTCCGACGAGGATGCGGTGCAGTCGATGGTCGATGCCGCGGCACTGGCGTTCGGCGGCCTCGACATCGTGGTCAACAACGCCGGCATGTCCCTGTCGAAGCCGCTGCTCGAGACCACGGTGGAGGACTGGGACCGCCAGCACGACGTCATGGCGAAGGGTTCCTTCCTCGTGTCCCGTGCGGCTGCCAAGGTGCTCATCGAGCAGGCACTCGGAGGTGACATCGTCTACATCTCGAGCAAGAACTCGGTGTTCGCCGGCCCGAACAACATCGCCTACTCCGCCACGAAGGCGGACCAGGCCCACCAGGTGCGGCTACTGGCCGCCGAGCTGGGTGAGCACGGCATCAAGGTCAACGGAATCAACCCCGACGGCGTGGTGCAGGGCTCCGGCATCTTCGCCGGCGGTTGGGGCGCCAGCCGGGCC
>DASSQL010000225.1:0-5132 GCA_035702525.1 Ornithinibacter sp.
CTGCTGGTGGCACGAGAGACGAGGACCCGGGCGGCCCGGGCGCTCTGACGGCCGGGCTGCGTCGACCCCCCCGGCCGAACGACAGGGCTCCGCGCCCGGGGGCACGGATCCCTGTCGATGCTGGGCTCGAGCGCCGTCGAGGCGCCGGCCTGGCTGGCGGGCTGGAGACGAAAGTGCGTTCGCGCAGTTCAGGGGTGGTGTTCGCGAACGTTCGTGACGGGTTTTCCCCGCACGACCCGTCGAGTTTCCCCGCGAGCCAAGTCCGGCGACCGATGACCGGCGGCACACCTGTCCGTTGGGCCCGCGAAAATGACGGCATGCGACGTTGCAGACTTCACGTGATGGGTGCCAGCGGGTCCGGAACGACCACGCTCGCGCGAGCGTTGGCGAACCACTGGTCAGTCCCGCACGCTGATGCGGATGACTACTTCTGGGTGCCGACCGATCCGCCCTACGTGGAGAAGCGACCCGAGTGCGCCCGACTGTCGCTGATGCGCGACGTGTTCGTGCCCCGTGAGGCATGGGTGCTGTCGGGGTCGATGGTTGGTTGGGGCGAGGCGGTCATCGACGAGTGCCACGCCATCGTCTTCCTGACCCTCGACCCCGAGGAGAGGCTGCGGCGTCTTGAAGCGCGCGAAGTCCTGCGCCGCGAGGGTCCAGCCTTCGACTCCGACGCGTGGGCGGCGTTCTTGGACTGGGCGCGCGGGTACGACGACCCGGCGTTCGACGGACGAAGCCGGGTTGCCCATGAAAAGTGGTTGGCCGACCGCGACCAGCCCGTGTTGCGGCTCGACAGCGCGGCGAACCCCGAGGAACTGCTGGACATGGTGCTCGACTGGGTTCCTGGTCGCTAGGCAGCGAACCGGCTCATAGGACTGCGCGCGACCCAGGCCCCCGGAACGCAACAACGCCGCCCCGCGAACCCAGTTTCGGGCCACGAGACGGCGTCACTGCGACTTTCGTCTCTCGGGTTACAGATTTTCGTCCGTAGCCCCTGGCGGTGGCGGAGGGATTTGAACCCTCGGTGGACTTGCGCCCACAAACGCTTTCGAGGCGTTCTCCTTAGGCCGCTCGGACACGCCACCGCCGATGAGGGTACCGGACCCGCGCCGCCCGGTTGAAATCGGTCGCCCGGTGCGGATCCGGACAGCCGGGCCGTCAGCGGTGGGTGGCGAAGAACGCGTGCAGCAGGGCGGTGGACTCCTCGGCCAGGACCCCGCTGACGACCTCCGGCCGGTGGTTGAGCCGGCGGTCGCGGACCACGTCCCAGAGCGAGCCGACGGCGCCGGCCTTGTCGTCGAACGCCGCGAACACGAGCCGGTCCACCCGGGAGAGCACGGTGGCCCCGGCGCACATGGTGCAGGGCTCGAGCGTGACGACCAGCGTGCAGCCGCTGAGCCGCCAGGTCCGACGGGCGGCGGCGGCCTGGCGCAGCGCGACGACCTCGGCATGGGCGGTGGGGTCCGCGTCGGCCTCGCGACGGTTGCGTCCCCGGCCGACGACGGCGCCGGTCGGGTCGACGACCACCGCCCCGATGGGTACGTCGTCCGTGGCCAGCGCCGCGCGTGCCTCGTCGAGGGCCTCGCGCATCGCGGGGTCCCAGGTGGTGACGGGGCTCACGGGGCGGCGACGCCGACGATCTCGTCGTACAGCGGGCCGAACCCCAGCCGCGACGCGATGTCCCCGAGCATCTCGTCGGGGTAGAGCTCGTAGTCGTCGAGCAGCGCGCCCATGTCCATCGCCCCCATGCCGAGGTCGGCGACGATGCCGAGGTCGCCGGCGGGCTCCTGCTCCTCCTCGTCGTCGGGGAGCGGGAGGTCGAGGTGCTCGACCACGGCGGCGGCGAGCGGCCAGTCGGTCGCCGCCGTCACGTCGGACAGCAGCAGCCGGACCTCGGCGCCGAGCACGCGCACCAGCAGGAAGAAGTCCTCGTCGATGGACACCAGGCCCAGCGCCCCGCCGTCACCCGGGTAGCGGCGCAGCTCCACGGCGAACTCGTCCACGTCCGCGGCCTTCTCGGCCTCGAGCTCCTGGAGCTGCCAGAGACCCTCCTCGCGGTAGGCGACCAGGACGAAGTCCACACCTTCGGTGTTCGCCTCGAACTCCTGCGACATGTCACCCTCCTGCATCCGGCCCCGGTGCGAAGCCTGACTTCGATGGTGACAGGTCCCTGGGCGTCGCACCACCACTCGCACGCCCCCGTCGGCAGCCACTAGGTTGGCCGCCATGCGCACCCACGTCGCCGACCACCCGCTGATCGCCCACAAGCTCACGACCCTGCGGGACGAGCGGACCGACTCGCCCACGTTCCGTCGGCTGGCCGACGAGCTGGTGACGCTGCTGGCCTACGAGGCGACCCGCGACGTGCGCGTGGACCCGGTGACGGTGACGACCCCGGTCGCGGAGGCGGTGGGCGTGAAGCTGGCGACCCCCAAGCCGCTCGTCGTCCCGATCCTCCGGGCCGGTCTCGGCATGCTCGACGGGATGATGCGGCTGCTGCCCACGGCGGAGGTCGGGTTCCTCGGCATGGTGCGCAACGAGGAGACGCTGCAGGCCTCGACGTACGCCGAGCGGCTGCCCGAGGACCTGTCCGGCCGGCAGTGCTACGTGCTCGACCCGATGCTCGCGACCGGTGGCACGCTCGCGGCCGCCATCCGGTTCCTGGTGGACCGCGGCGCCGACCACATCACCGCGATCTGCCTGCTCTCCGCGCCCGAGGGCTGCGACCGGCTGGCCAAAGAGCTGGACGGCCTCGACATCCCGGTCACCGTGGTGACCGCCGCGATGGACGAGCGGCTCAACGACAAGGGCTACATCGTGCCCGGGCTGGGCGACGCGGGTGACCGGCTGTACGGCGTGGTGGGCTGACCGCCCTGCCAGAACTGACACACCCCTGCTGTTACAACGGCAGGGGTGTGCCGGTTTCCCAGGGGCCCCTGGGAATCTGGCACCCGCCTCAGAAGTCGAAGATCGGCACGACCCCGGTGGCGACGAGCACCAGGAGGACCACGACCAGGATGCCGAGGATGGCGTAGTCCCAGCTCTTGGAGGAGCGGTCCTCGTCGGACTCGGGGGCGTCGTAGCGGTGGCCGTCGGGGCGGCCGTACGGGTTGTTGTCGTCTGTCATGGCGTGGTGACCTCCTTGGTCACGGCGATATCCAGGCTCCCTCCCGCCCTGGGAGTGTATCGGCGCGGCCGGTACCCGTGTAACTGACTGTTACACGGATCTCGTCACAGGCCCTTGACCGCGCTGAGCAGCTTGCCCAGCGAGTCCTTGGCGTCGCCGAACAGCAGCGTGGTCTTGGGGTCGAACAGAAGCTCGTTCTCGATGCCCGCGAAACCGGGGCGCATGGACCGCTTGAGGAAGACGATCTGCTGCGCCTCGTCGGCGTTCAGGATCGGCATGCCGTAGATCGGCGCACCGGGCGTGGTCTTGGCGGCCGGGTTCACCACGTCGTTCGCGCCGACCACCAGCACCACGTCGGTCTGCTTGAACTGCGAGTTGATGTCGTCCATCTCGACGAGCTGCTCGTAGGGCACCTGCGCCTCGGCGAGCAGCACGTTCATGTGGCCGGGCATCCGGCCGGCGACCGGGTGGATCGCGTAGTCGACCGCGATGCCGCGCTCGGTGAGCTCGTCGACCAGCTCCCGCAGCGTGTGCTGGGCCTGCGCGACCGCGAGGCCGTAGCCGGGCACGATGATCACCTTGTGCGCGTAGCCGAGCAGGATGGCGACGTCCTCGGGATGGGCCGAGCGGACCGGACGGTCCGACGCGACGCCGGCGCCCAGGGTGGAGCCGCCCTTGAGGGCGCCGAACAGGATGTTCACCACGGACCGGCCCATGGCGGCGGCCATCAGCTTGGTCAGGAACGTGCCGCTGGCACCGACGAGCGTGCCCGCCACCAGCAGCACGGCGTTGCCGAGCACGTAGCCGCCGGCCGCGACGGTCAGGCCGGTGAACGCGTTCAGCAGCGAGATCACGATGGGTACGTCGGCCCCGCCGACCGGCAGCACCAGGAGCACGCCGAGCAGCAGCCCGACCAGCGCGAGCACCACCCCGATCCACAGGGCCGGACCGGTCACGGTGAGCACGGAGAGCACGAGGGCGGCGGCGATCGAGAGCCCGAACACGACCGGCAGGCCGGGGAACACCACCGGCCGGGAGGTCATCAGCTCCTGGAGCTTGGCGAAGGTGACCAGCGAGCCGGCGAACGACACCGACCCGACCAGGATCGTGAAGGCGGTCGCGGCGAGCGTGAAGGCGGCCGGGCGGGTGCCGATCGTGTCGCCGAGCTCGAGCAGCGCGACCAGGGCCGCGGCGCCACCACCGACGCCGTTGAACAGCGCGACCAGCTGCGGCATCTGGGTCATCTGCACCCGGCGCGCGCCGACCGCCCCGACCGCCGTACCCAGCACGATCGCGACCAGGATCGCCACGACGTGGTCGAGACCGGCGTACAGGAAGACCACGACGCACGCGAGCACTGCCCCGAAGGCGCCGACCAGGTTGCCGGCGCGAGCGGTCCGCGGGGAGGAGAGGCCCTTGAGGGCGAGGATGAAGCAGACGGCGGCGACGAGGTAGGCGACCTGCGCCCAGACCGGGGTGGCGCTCACTGCTTGACCTTCTCGGGGGCCGGCCGCTTCCGGGTGAACATCTGCAGCATCCGGTCGGTGACCACGAACCCGCCGACCATGTTGACCGTGGCCAGCACCACCGCCACCAGGCCCACGACCAGCTGGGCGGTGGTCGTGGCGTACCCGGTGACCAGGATGGCCCCGAGCAGGATGATGCCGTGGATCGCGTTCGCCCCCGACATCAGCGGGGTGTGCAGGGTCGAGGAGACCTTGGAGATCACCTCGACGCCCACGAACACGCTCAGCACGAAGATCGTCAGCCAGACGACGGGCTCGCTCATGCGGGCTCTCCTTCCAGGGCGGTCCGGGTCGGCTCGTGCCGGACCGCGCCGTCGTGGGTGACGCACGAGCCGGCCACGATCTCGTCGTCGAAGTCGGGCGCGAACGCGCCCTCCCGGGTCATCAGGGTCACCAGGTTGACGACGTTCTGCGCGTAGAGCCGCGAGGCCGGTCCGGGCATCTGCGCGGGAACGTTGGCGCCGCCCCACACCTGCGCG
>DASSQL010000226.1:0-3629 GCA_035702525.1 Ornithinibacter sp.
GCCACCACCGTCGCGATGGTCGCGCTGTCGTGGCGGTTGTCGCTGCTCTCGCTGCTCGTCATCCCGCCGGCCCTGTGGCTGACCCGCAAGGTCGCGCTGCTCCGCCGCGCGGTGACCGCCGCGCAGCAGCGGCACCTGGCCGACCTCAACCACCAGATCGAGGAGGGCCTGTCGGTCAGTGGCGTGCGGCTCGCCAAGACCCTCGGCACCTCGGCCCGCACGGCCGAGCGCTTCGGCGAGACCTCGCACGAGCTCGTCGACCTCGAGCTGCGCTCGCAGCTGGCGGGTCGCTGGCGGATGGCGACGATGCAGGTCGTCTTCTCGGTGATCCCTGCACTGGTCTACCTCGCGGCCGGGCTGCCGGCGACCGCCGGCGGCATGACCATCGGCACGCTGGTGGCGTTCACCGCCTTGCAGGCCGGCATCTTCCGGCCGCTGATGGGCCTGCTCAACGTCGGTGCCCAGTGGGTGGCCTCGATGGCGCTGTTCTCGCGGGTCTTCGAGTACCTCGACCTGGTGCCCGACGTCCCCGCGCCGGCCCACCCGGTGGCGCTCGACCCGGCATCCGTGCGCGGTGACGTGCGCGTCGAGGGCGTGACGCTGCGCTACCCCGGTGCCGACCGGGATGCCGTCGCCGGCCTCACGCTGTCGGTGCCGGCCGGCTCGACCCTGGCGCTCGTGGGTCCGACCGGCTCGGGCAAGTCGACCGTGGCCGGGCTGCTCGCGCGGCTGCACGACCCGGATGCCGGCCGGGTGACCGTCGACGGCATCGACGTGCGCGACCTCGACCCCGACGTGCTGGCCTCGGTCGTCGGCGTGGTGTCGCAGGAGAGCTACCTCGTGCACGCGTCGGTGCGCGACAACCTGCTGCTGGCGCGGCCGACCGCCACCGAGGGGGAGCTCTGGGCCGCGCTGGCCGCAGCCCAGGTCGCCGACCTGGTGGCGTCGTTGCCGGACGGGCTCGAGACGGTCGTGGGCGCTCGCGGGCACCGGTTCTCCGGCGGCGAGCAGCAGCGGCTGGCGGTGGCGCGCACGATCCTGCGCGACCCGCCGGTGCTCGTGCTCGACGAGGCGACCTCGGCGCTCGACACCACGACCGAGCGGGCGCTGCAGCGGGCGCTCGACGAGCTGGCCCGGGGCCGCACCACCATCACCATCGCCCACCGGCTCTCGACGGTGCGCGACGCCGACCGGATTGCGGTGCTCGACGGTGGCCGGCTCGTGGAGTCGGGCACGCACGACGAGCTCGTCGCCGCCGGTGGCCGGTACGCGGCCCTGGTCGCCGCCACGGAGCGAACCGAGCCCGCCCGCGCCGCCTGACCCTCGCCGGGCGACCCGTGTCCCGGGTCGTCTCGCTGGTGAGACGGTATGGCGGCCGCGCACCTGTGCAGGGTGGGGTCGCGGGCGCTCCAATGGACGACATGACCGACGCCACCACTCCCGGCTCGACCCCGCGCCCCGGCCTCCCCACCTCCTACTCGGACTCCGGTGCGGCCACCATCACCAGCGACGCGCGGCCAGGGCTCGAGCCCGTCACCCTCGGCACCGGACCGCTCACCGTCGACGAGGTCGTGCGGGTCGCCCGCCACGGCGCCCCGGTCGTGCTGGCCGAGGAGTCGCTGGTCGAGGTGCGTCGCACCCGCGAGGTCATCCGCGGCCTCGCGAACGACACCGAGCCGCACTACGGCGTGTCCACCGGCTTCGGGGCACTGGCCACCCGGCACATCCCGGTCGCCATGCGCCGCCAGCTGCAGCGCTCGCTGGTGCGCTCGCACGCCGCCGGCTCCGGCCCCGAGGTCGAGCGCGAGGTGGTGCGCGCGCTGATGCTGCTGCGCATCTCGACGCTCGCCACCGGTCGCACCGGCATCCGCGAGGAGACCCTCACCACCTACGTCGCGATGCTCAACGCCGGCATCGCCCCGGTCGTCCACGAGTACGGATCGCTCGGCTGCTCCGGCGACCTCGCCCCGCTCTCGCACTGCGCCCTTGCGCTGATGGGCGAGGGTGTCGTGCGCGACGCCCACGGCGAGCGGATGCCGGCCGCCGACGCCCTGGCCGCCGCCGGCATCGCGCCCGTCGAGCTGGAGGAGAAGGAGGGCCTGGCCCTCATCAACGGCACCGACGGCATGCTCGGGATGCTGTGCCTCGCCCTCCACGACCTGCGCGAGCTGCTCGTGGTCGCCGACGTGGCCACGGCGATGTCGGTCGAGGGCCTGCTCGGCACCGACGACGTGTTCGCCGCCGACCTGCACGGCCTGCGCCCGCAGCCCGGCCAGGCGGTCTCGGCCGAGAACATCCGAAAGGTGATGGCGCACAGCGCGATCCG
Source organism: Ornithinibacter sp. (assembly GCA_035702525.1). Lineage (GTDB taxonomy): Bacteria > Actinomycetota > Actinomycetes > Actinomycetales > Dermatophilaceae > Fodinibacter. The sequence goes on from DASSQL010000226.1 coordinate 2,327, forward strand.
TGAGTCGCACCGCACCGAGGCCTGCACCCGCGTCCAGGACGCCTACTCGCTGCGCTGCGCGCCGGTGGTCGCCGGCGGTGCCCGCGACACCGTCGACCACGCCGCCCGGGTCGCCGGCTGGGAGCTCGCCTCCGCCGTCGACAACCCGGTCGTCACGCACGACGGCCGGGTCGAGAGCAACGGCAACTTCCACGGGGCCCCGGTGGCCTACGTGCTCGACTTCCTCGCGATCGTCGCCGCCGACGTCGCCTCGATCTCCGAGCGGCGCACCGACCGGTTCCTCGACGTGGCGCGCAGCCACGGACTGCCGCCGTTCCTCGCCGACGACCCCGGCGTCGACAGCGGGCACATGATCGCGCAGTACACCCAGGCCGCGATCGTGTCGGAGATGAAGCGGTTGGCGGCCCCGGCATCCGTCGACTCCATCCCGAGCTCGGCCATGCAGGAGGACCACGTCTCGATGGGCTGGTCGGCGGCCCGCAAGCTGCGCCGCGCCGTCGACGGGCTGTCCCGCGTCCTGGCGGTCGAGGTGCTGACCGCGGCCCGCGGCATCCAGCTGCGCGCCCCGCTCACCCCCGCACCCGCCACCGGCGCCGTCGTGGCCGCCCTCCTGGAGGCCGGTGCGAGCCGGCCGGGTGGCGACCGCTGGCTCTCGCCCGAGATCGACACCGCCCACGGGCTCGTCCTCGACGGCACGGTGCGCCGCGCCGCCGAGTCCGAGACCGGCCCCCTCACCTGAACCGACCCGCGTCGGGTGCCGAGACGGCTGCCCCCGCGACCACCTGAGCACCCAACTCGAGAGAAACCGGAGATCGACATGGACGGCGCCCGCCCCGTGCGCAGCCCCCGCGGCACCACCCTCACGGCCCGCCAGTGGTCGACCGAGGCCCCGCTGCGGATGCTGATGAACAACCTCGACCCCGAGGTCGCCGAGCGTCCGGACGACCTGGTCGTCTACGGCGGCACCGGCCGGGCCGCGCGCGACTGGAAGTCGTTCGACGCGATGGTGCGCACGCTCACCACCCTCAAGGCCGACGAGACGATGCTCGTACAGAGCGGGCGCCCCGTCGGCGTCATGCAGACCCACGAGTGGGCGCCGCGCGTGCTCATCGCGAACTCGAACCTGGTCGGCGACTGGGCCACCTGGCCCGAGTTCCGCCGCCTCGAGCACCTCGGCCTGACCATGTACGGCCAGATGACGGCCGGTTCGTGGATCTACATCGGCACCCAGGGCATCGTCCAGGGCACCTACGAGACCTTCGCCGCGGTGGGCGAGAAGCGCTTCGGCGGCACCCTGGCGGGC